>QCSC01000007.1 GCA_003211655.1 Prochlorococcus sp. AG-469-F22
TAAATGTTTTGAAATAATCTAATAGCTTTTTAAAAGCTCAAAATGAACAGAAGATCTTAATCAACCAATTATTAAGCAGGGATTGAGAAACAATTTAAGTTTGTATCCAAATAGGTAAAAAATAAGATCTGCTTTTTACTGACTCGTTATAAAGAAAAAAGACCATATAGCTTCGAGTGACCACTACACAAAAGGTGAAAAATGCTAGAGCAACACAAATAGGGCAATGTGGGAATCCCATTATGATTACGATCTAAAGTTTATTTTTCATTCTATTTATTATATTAATCATTTCATCTAGCCATTCTGAATTACTTTTTGAGCGTCTGTTATTATTTTGATTTCTTTGAATACTCATATAAATAAACCTTTTATAAATTTCGTTCATATTATTAGAAGAATTTATTGAGATCAATAAGTAAAAATACTAGATCGTTTGATATGACTAAGTTCTATTAATAAATCTATACAATTAAATTAAGATAATTTAAGGATAAATTGAAGTATTAAGGGATATTTATCTATTTATCTTCTCGAAAGAACTCTAGAATAGGTTCTTGCTTTTTTGATTACGTAGATCTTGGATTACTTCTTATCAAAATGAATTACCCAAAATTAACATTTTGCTGAAATATTCCAAACAAATTATTACCAACTATAGCAGCAATAATTAAAACAAAGGCTACTATCGCAAACAAAGCACTTACATCTTTAATATCATAAGGGGCTTTAAATAAGGGCTTTTCCTCTGTCATGATTTCCTTCTTAAGATTCAATATTAGATCATCTTATATCATTGTTTGAAAGAAGAATTGAGTATTTCTTAGCTTGACTGCATATGAGACTCGTTTTATGGAGTAGCTAGTTACAAAGAAAGGTTATGAAACTTACAACAACCTTTACTATCCTCAATAATTCATTGAATGATGTATGGAGGATTCACGATTTTAATTATCAATTACAAAAGGCACTTTTAATGAGTAATGGGATGAGGAATGTATTTTTCATCCTACAAATTTTCATTGTAAGATTTTTGATGATTAGTGACATGATTATTATCTAATACGTTAATCAACAAAAAAGGCCACATAATGTGACCTTTTTTTATTATTAAATAGAGGATTAACTTGTGTAGGATTTACCTCTATAAGTTAGTTCAGTATGCTGCTTCTTAGCAGCTACTTTGCTTTGGACGTATTTTTGTCCCCTGTAGATAAGTGTCATCTATTTTTTCCGGTTTCGCCCAAGTCCCCGTTCCATGGCTAAGGTCGATTTGCGGCTTGTATCATTACAAGTTGAACGTTTTGGTAGCCTTCGCTACATATTTATACTAACACAGGATATTTTTTTTGTATAGGTTTTTATCGAAATATTTTTCGTAATCATTAATTATTGAGTTTAAGCTTTTTGGGTGATAAAAAATTTTCGGAAATAAATAAAAGATTTATGCAGGTTACATTTTGTTCAATTAATCTATTTATTTTTAACAAATTTACTTTTTAAATGTAAAATTCAGAGGATTATAATGATGTTTATGTTCTCAAGAAACAAAAAATCTCCTAGTAAAAAAGCTGCAGTAGTTGAGGAAAAACCTTTGTATGCGCAGTTACTTCCATTCGCGAATGTCATGACTGAGAAGGTTCAAGTGGTTAATGCTTTGGCTTTTACTTTAATAATGGGTGTTTCAATTTTTGGGATAGCACTTTGGAGGCTTTCTGCTCTAACTTAATTATCTAATTTATCAGAGAATTAATTTTTGACTCTTTGTCGTTAATCATTGTAATTAGCCACTTAGAAGCTAAACCTCGAGATATAGATCTATTTTTAAGAAATCTACATATATAAATATGTAGATTTTTTTCGTTTGTAGAGTTAAATTTTTCTTCAAATTCTAATATTGATTCTTCTGTATTTCTTTTCCTAAGCTCGTCAACTAAAGCATGAGTAGATGAATCATTAAAAAAATTACCAATATTTAAGCTTAATGTCATAGTCAATATACATACCTACTTAAGATGTAGCCATGTAATGTATTTTTAAAAACAAAATTTAATTAATTTACAAATAACTTAATATTTAATTTTCTGGTTTAGCTAACGGAAGTAAACACTTATCTGAATCACAACCAGCTGGTCCTGCTTCGGAGAGCTCTCCAATATCATATTTATTAAGTGCATCAAAGAAATCATTATTTACTTTCCTTTCAGTTACCTGTTCCTGCAAAGATAAATATTCCTCTTTGCTTATAGGTTCAAAAGGTAATCTTGGGAATGTGGCATTTGCACTGAATCGAGCTAATAATGCTGCAGAAATATACCCTTCGTTATTTTCTATTGCACTATGTATTGCTTTTGCTAAATCTTCAATTTCACTTTCTCTAAATTCAACAGTTGCGGAAGTATTATGTTCTGTATAAAACTTTTGAACTTGCATATAAAAATCGAATTGTGCAAGGGCAGAGAAGTTATTAATATCTATTTGATCCGCTCCTTCTATGTTTGCCCAACTTACTTCTGTTGGAATTTCAACGAGCCATTCAGTACATCTTGGGTCAAATGGATTATCAAGCAAGCATCCTTTTTCATCTTTATCGGATTGAGATGGAACAACAGAATAACCATAATCCATACAAGCTAAAGCAATAGGATCATTCTTTCTGAAGGTTATTCTTCTTAAAAATCTTTGTGCTTTAGGTGGATGCCATCCAGGAGCAGCTCCTGTTAAAAGACTTTTGGTGCCAGCAGGTTGAACTGTTGTGCATCTATTAGGTCTTCTGAGATTATGTTTGTCGCAGTATTCCCAAACAGTTTCTTTTACAGTTTTTCTCCATGAATCTAAGAATTTAGCTTCTTGCTTTTTAAATTTTTTTCCTTCTTCGTTGCTAGGTCTCCCAGCTTCCCACCATTTCAACCAAGAGGTTCCAAACGCATGAACAAAGAAATCAAATAATCCTGTAAAACTAACTCCCACAATAGGATCATACTCCCTACTTTTTCTATATCTCTCAACTTCGAATTCATGATTTAGCAAACATGCCACTGAAAGAGCTGCAGCTTTAAAGGCTTTTTTTTGTTCTTCAATATTTTCCGGATCTATCTGATTTAGGTGAACTTCCGCCAAGTTACAATGAAAATCGTTGCCTAATATTTCTCCGCAAGGATTAAGTCCATATCTACTCATTCTATGATCTAGTTCTTCTTCAGAAAAAGGTCCGTAATTGAGATTAATCCAATTTCTAGCTTCATCTTTACCTTGTTCTGAATATATTTCTATGAATTCATTTTTGAGATCTTCTCCGTTCAAAATATCTGCATTTGATCTTGCTATTGCTTCTGGCGCAAATTGAATTGCTCCTTCACCTGAATGAAATTGCTTGGTTACAGCATCCAGAATTGTTTGATAAGAGGGCTTTGTATGATAAACCCTTGTATGATTTGCCATCCTAAGAGCGTCCTTTTCGGGATCGATTTTCCAATTACCGTCTTCGTCTTGACTCCATAGATTCTCTTTAGCTGATGCTGCTTCTTTATCATCAGATGCAAACTGCCTCATGCCAGCGCTTCTTCTTATATTACCTGCAACTATTGTTACAGCTGCTTCGTCAATAAGTAAGCAGCACTCAACTGTATTTAGCTTTCTACCAATCGCTTTTCCTAATAGAGAAGCAACTCGAGAGTATAGATCCTTTAATTTAATAGGATTCGCCATACCTCCAAAACCTTTTAATGATTCTCCTGCTGGCCTAATATCTTCTAAGTTAATATAAACATTAACTTCTTTTTCAAGACTTTCATTGCTTGATGCTTCAAGAAGATATTTATAACTATCTACCCAGCCTCTTCTGCTATCACCCACTTTTATAAAAATATCGTTGCCTTTAATTTCTAAAGAAGATTTTTCCTGCCTTTGATCTTTAGGAGTTATTCCTACTTCGCTTACTGATTTAATAGTTATTTTATTTTTTACTGTTGGAAGCTTATTAATAAAATGGGGCTCTATTATTGCTCCTGTGCCGCAACCCATCATTGCTAAATCCATCATTAAGGCAAAAGCTTCCCAATCAATTAAATTTGTCGAAGTACAATTATATGCTCCTGAAAAATTCTGGTTTTTATTAATCCATGGAGTCCCTCCGATCCATAACCATCTTCCAGATGGTTGAGCCTTTTGGTTGCTCTGCATTTCTCTCATTAACATCAATTCTTGATCAGAGAGTTTTCCTAATTCTTTTAATCCAGATAAATTTCTTTCTCCAACTTCACTCCAATTCTCTCTTTTCCCGGAAACTGTCTTTCTGCTATATGACCTAAAGAAAACAGGATAAGCGGCAGGAGCTGTTTTTGGGAAGTCATCTTTTCTAAGATTATTAGAATTGCTCTCGGAGGAAGCTTTATTTGGTGCAATTGTCACGATAAAAAAAGTATGTAAATTTACCCGTAAAGGAAGAATAACTCTACCTGTGGCGTCTGCAACTATTCTTACCACTATTTAACGGTTTGTGTAAAAATATGTTTATTATGAAATCTTTGTTCACGGAAGTTTATGGAAAGAACTGTTGAACCTGAATTAATGGAAAGAGAAGACCAAGTTGATTCTTATTCTAAAGCTGACTTTTCAGAGGGAGAGAATAATCTTATTAGTCAAATAAATCATTACTTGATTAAAAATAATATTCATTTGAATGAAAAAGAATTGATTGTTGATTTAGGATGCGGACCTGGCAATATTTCTGAAAAGTTATCAATTAAATGGCCTAATGCGAATGTTATTGGTATTGATGGCTCCAAAGAGATGATTCGAATAGCTGAGTTAAATAAAAAGGATTCCTTAAATCGGAGTCGATTAAAAAATTTGCGCTACATTTGTGCAGATATAAAAAGCCTTAAATCAAGTGATATTTCTTTCGAAAAAAATATAAGTTTATTAGTCAGCAACAGTTTAATTCACCATATTACTTATCTAGATGATTTTTTTAATTGCATAAAGAGATTATCAAGTGATTTGACTATAAATTTTCATAAAGATCTGAAAAGACCGATTGATAAACAATCAGCCTTATATTTAAAAGAAAAATGTGGGAAAAAATATAATGAAATTTTGACTAATGATTATTACGCATCATTAAAGGCTTCTTACACATCAAAAGAATTAAAAGATTTTATTTTTGAGAATAAATTATCCTCTTTAGAAGTGTTCGAAGAAGGTGATCAATATTTAGTCATTTATGGTAAGGTTTAGAGTTAGTGAGATTGCTAAAATAGAATTTAATGAGTTCAAGTACTGAAAACTTAAATAATAAAAATATCTTAGAGGCGGTAAATAAAAGAAGGAACTTTGCGATTATTTCACATCCTGATGCTGGTAAAACAACTCTTACTGAAAAACTTCTTTTGTATGGAGGCGCTATACAGCAAGCAGGGGCAGTAAAAGCAAGAGGTAATCAAAGGAAAGCCACTTCTGATTGGATGGAACTTGAAAAACAAAGAGGTATCTCAATTACTTCAACTGTTTTGCAGTTTGAATATGAAAGATCAGTAATAAATCTGTTGGATACGCCTGGTCACAAAGATTTTTCTGAAGATACATATAGAACTTTAGCTGCCGCAGATAATGCAGTAATGCTTGAAGATGCCGCTAAAGGATTAGAACCTCAAACAAGAAAATTATTTGAGGTATGCAGAATGAGAAAAATACCTATTTTTACTTTTATTAACAAGATGGATAGACCGGGCAGAGAACCTTTTTCTTTGCTTGATGAAATTGAATCAGAGCTTGGTTTAAATACTTTGCCCGTTAATTGGCCAATTGGTATAGGTGAGGAATTTAGAGGAGTTATTGATAGATTTACAAGAGAGGTTATTTTATTTGATAAAGCTGTTAGAGGGAAACAGTCAAATGAGAAAAGAATGAGTTTAGATGATAAAGAACTTTCAAAATATGTAGAAAAAGAATTACTTGAGATCTCTATTGAAGAGCTCGAGGTCCTTGATGAGGCAGGTTCGAAATTAGAAAAAGAAGAAATTTTTAATGGTTCACTTACTCCTGTTTTCTTTGGCTCGGCGATGACAAATTTTGGGGTAAGACCTTTTTTAGATAGTTTTTTAAAAATGGCTCAAAAACCAACTTCAAGAAATAGTAATAAGGGAGATATTGAGCCTGAAAGCGCTGAATTTAGTGGTTTTGTATTTAAGTTACAAGCAAATATGGATCCAAAGCATAGAGATAGAGTTGCTTTTATAAGAGTTTGTAGTGGGAAATTTGAAAAGGATATGTCAGTCAAACACTCAAGAACAGGAAGAACTATTAGATTATCTCGACCTCAAAAAATATTTGGTCAAGACAGAGAAGTAGTTGATGATGCCTATCCTGGAGATGTAATTGGACTTAATAACCCTGGAATGTTTTCTATCGGAGATACTTTATATACAGGCACTCATCTTGAATATGAGGGTATACCCTCCTTTAGTCCTGAAATATTTAGTTGGTTAAGAAATCCAAACCCTTCAGCATTTAAAAACTTTAGGAAGGGAGTAAACGAACTTCGTGAAGAAGGTGCTGTTCAAATACTTTACGACTTTGATGAGAGCAAAAGAGATCCTATCCTTGCAGCTGTTGGACAATTACAGTTAGAAGTAGTTATTCATAGATTAAAAAATGAATATGGTGTAGATGCCAATCTTGAATCTATGCCATACCAATTGGCACGATGGGTTTCAGATGGATGGTCAGCTATTGACGAATTAGGAAGGATCTTTAATTGCAAAGTAGTAAAGGATTGCTGGAATAGGCCAGTGATTCTTTTTAAGAATCAGTGGAATCTTAATCAATTTATTGAAGATAATGAGAATTTAGATTTAAAAAACGTAGCACCTGTTGTTAGTGGAGTGGAACCAATTGTTTTATAAAGTCCTATTGGATAATAAAATTGGTTAATCTATAGTCATTGTAAAAATTAATTGGATTCAAATAAAAACAAAAATAATCCCGATAAAACTCCCTATGAAATATTAGGTGTTAATGAAGGTGCCGATTTTGAAGATATACAAAAAGCAAGAGATCTTAAAGTTAAGGAGGCTGGTGAAGATCTACTACTTAAGGCAAAAATAGAATCATCTTTTGATCAATTGTTAATGGGTAGTTTGAAAGCAAGGCAGTCAGGGAATGTTAGTTTCGAAGCTCAAAATGCTTCTAAGAAAGAGAAACAAATTAATAAACTCATTAATAATGATTTCCCGCTTTTATCAAAAATAAAAAATTTGAATAATAATGGTAACAAGTCAAACGAATATAGCCTTCCCAAAATAACCCCTCCATCTTTTGATAATCTTTCAATCAAATTATCTGTTGGATTATTATTTTTGATAATACTTTTAATTAGTCCTGATTCTTACAACAGACTTCTGCTTTCTATTTCAACTTTAATCCTTACTTATATTCAAATTAAATCAGGTAAAAAGTTTATTAGTTCTCTTGGATGGAGTGTGACATTTCTTTCAATAGGATTAATATTTGGAGGTTTATTTGAAACTAACTCATTTATTCAGGAAATATCTAATAACTCTTTATCAATTCAAAAAATTCAAAGTTTACCAGCAATGATAATTTTGTGGATAGGAGTAATTTTCCTTTAAATTAATTTTTAATCATCTCTTTAATCTCTTCAGAATTTATTAGATATTTATTCTTGCAAAATTCGCAAACTAATTCGGCTTTTCCTTCTTTAATTAAAATATCTTCTAACTCGTTTTTATCAAGCATTTTCATTGCATTTAAACTTCTCTGTCTAGAGCACCTACATTCAAATCTAACTTCTTGAGTTCGAGCTTTCTCAGAAATTGAGTTATCGTCAATATCTGGAAATATATTTTTTATTAGTGAAAGAAGATTATCTTTTGATTTAAATAAGTCTTCACTAAAAGAATTAATTTCTTTACATCTTTCTTCAAGAAGCGAGACTAATAATGGATCAGTTTCTTTCTTTGGCAAAACTTGGGCTAACAATCCTCCGCTAGAAATAATATTTTTATTTTGAATCTTTTCCCCAATAAATACAGCAGAAGGAGTCTGCTCAGAATGATATAAATAAGATGCTAAATCTTCAGCAATATTTCCATTAACTAACTCAACAGTGCTGGTAAAAGGTTCTCCAAAACCATTATCCCGAATAACATTTAAATAGCCTGTCCCTAATGCTTTTGTGAAATCAAAAGAATATTGATTTGACTTGGTTTTGACTAGATCTAATTCCAAATTAGGATTTCCTACATAACCTCTAACTTTCCCATCTCTGCCCGCATCCACAAGTAATCCCTTTAAAGGGCCATCAGATCTTACTCTTAAAGTGACTCTCCCATGCATTACTTTCATCGAACTTGCTAAAAGAAGAGAGGCGCTGAAAGCTCTCCCCAGTATGGAGGTAGTTAGATAAGACAATCCATGCCTTTCTTTCGCTTCTATTGATGCATCTGTTGTTAATACCGCAACTAACCTTATTCCACCATTAGCCGCAGTTGCGCGTATAATTTTATCTCCCATAATTTCCTTTCGTTAATTCCTTAATCTTTCCTTGTTCAAGAACTAATATTTTAGACGGTATCCCCTCAAATAATGAGGGTTCATGAGTAACGATAATTATTGTATTTTTATTTTTGAGATTGAGAAGTAAATTCTTAACATCATTTTTCATTGACCAATCAAGCCCAGCAGTTGGTTCGTCAAGTAAAAGAATAGTTGGATTTCTCATTAGTTGAACTGCTACAGCTAATCTTCTCTGTTGACCACCACTTAAGTTCTCAGGAGGTTGAGTAAGATTTATATCTGATAGCCCAACTTTTTTTAAAACTTGCTCTATATTTTTTTCTCTCAATGATTTATAACCAATTTTTAATTCTTTCCCAATGGTTGTTCCTATAAAGTATCTTTCTGGGAATTGGAATACTACTCCACTTATCCATCTTCTTTGCCTAGCAGTGATATTTTTATTTTTCCAAGTAATCTTTCCTTTCTGAGGAGTAATTAGTCCACTTATTATTTCCAATAGAGTAGTTTTCCCTGAACCACTTTTGCCACAAATTAATATAATTTCATTTTCTTGAAGATTGAAACTAATATTATCTAATATTTTTTTATTTCCTGTTTGAGGTTGATAAGTAATATCTTTTAAATCAAGCATTATTAATTTAGTTGTAGGTATAAAATTTAAACTTTGAATTATCAACTTATAATAAGTATAGATTTAAAAAAAAATAACAGTAAAAATGAATATTGCATTTAGAGAAGTTGATCCTTTTAATTGTTGGATTTGGATAAAATTCTTTGAAATACCTACTGAAGCTGAAAAAAACTACTTAGACGGAGTTTTTGATAGTTGGTATGTTTTAGGTAGGTTAGGTGGTTTTAATTCTGAAAATTTACAAACTCATGAAGAGGGTTCTGATTTAAGTTGGATGTCATACGATAATGAGCAAAAAGAATCTGCCCTTCCTGCCTTGATGCATAATTTAGGTGTTATGGAATATCATAATTTATGGTCAAGAAGTTGGGTTGATTTTGGAACTTCAGATACACTTTCTATTGATATTTTAATAAATGCGTTAAATGAGATATCTAATAATTATGTAAAAATTGATGAATTAATAATTGGGGGAGAAAATAGTGATTGGTCGATTGAGGTACATGAAGATTTGGTTTTTAAAAATTGATTTTTATATATGGATGATTTAACAAGATTATTTATACAGAATGAAAGAATAATTAATAACAAGAACAATAATTTAAAACTTACAAATAATGAAGCGCGCTACATAAATAAAGTAATGCGAATAAAAATTGGTAAAGAAATATTTATCACTAATGGCGAAGGTTCATTATGGAAAGCTATAAACTTAGAGGACAATTCTATAAAGATAAACAATATTAATAATCCTTATTTATTTCAAGAAAAAGAAAAAATTTTATTAGGAATAGCTGTTGTTATTCCTAAAAATGGTTTTGAAGATATACTAAAAATGTGTACTGAAATAGGAATTGATTTTATACAACCTTTGTATTCAGATAGACAAGTTAAGAAGTATACCAACTTCTCAAATAAACTTATAAGATGGGATTCAATTGTTAATGAAGCTGTTGAACAATGTGAGAGATTATGGAGACCATCTGTTTTGAGTGATATTAATTTATTCGACTGGATAAATTCTATAGAAAATAAAGATATTATGTCAGTATCTGTTACAAGAGATGATAGCTCTGATAATTTAAACCATTGGTTAAAAAAAAAACAAAGTGTTTTGGATAAAAAAGGAGGAGTTTTATGGAATGTAATTGGACCGGAAGGAGGCTGGTCCAAATGTGAAATTGAATTTTTTATTAAAAATAAAATTGCTTTTGTAAAACTTTCAGAAAGCATTTTAAGAACTTCAACAGCTACTGTTAATGCAACTTCTATTCTTTGTCAATGGCGTAATGATCTTAAATTAATTCTTTAAAAAAATGAATTTACTTTCTAATGATTTTTTATTTGGTTTTTTAATTAATTTTATTCTAATTTCTTTGTTTTTTAGAGTCCCATTGATGACAAAAGGGGGATGGATAAGTGCTGGGGTATTAGGGTCTATTTTATGGGGATGTTTGTCATGGCAAGGTTGGAGCTCTGTTGTAATATATTTATTCCTTGGATCTCTTGTGACAAAAATTGGTTATAAATTTAAAAACGAAAAAGGGATAGCTGAAAAAAGAGGTGGTAAAAGAGGTCCTGAAAATGTTTGGGGTTCGGCTGCAACAGGATTGTTTTTTGCAATAATGGTTAAATTGAATTTTACTAATTTAGTCTTTTACAAAATTGGTTTTGCTGCAAGTTTTGCCGCAAAGTTGGCAGATACTTTTGGTAGTGAAATAGGAAAAAGATTTGGTAGAAATACATATCTAATTACTTCGTTTAGAAAAGTTGAAAGAGGAACGGAAGGAGGAATTAGTTTAGAAGGCACAGGGGCAAGTGCTTTAGGTGCATTATTTATGTCATTAATAATGTTTATTTTAAATATTATCTCAACAAAATATCAATTTTTGATAGTTGCAATTTCTGGCTTTTTAGCAACAATTTCTGAAAGTTTTATTGGTGCTAAATTTCAAGATAAATATAAATTAAGTAATGAATTAGTAAATTCTATTCAAACAAGTATTTCTTCTATAATTGCTATTTTTATTCTAATTTTTTATCTCAAAATTTCTAATTAAATTACCTTTTATCAAAATTAAGATTCCTTCCATTTATTAAGAATATCCCAACTTTTAAGACGTTGATAAATCCAAAGATGTCCATGCGCATTTAAGTGTATACCATCCTCTGCGATCCAATTCTTACTTCTATTATCTGAGTACATTTCTCTAAAAGTTGGCAGAAAAGGGACATTTTGATTTATACAGACTTCTTCCATTCTTCTTTCATAAGAATGACAGAAATCATTTGAATACCATAAACAACCAGCAAATGGCATTTTGTTTTCATCAACTGGGGTTAACCCAATTACAAAAACTTGAGTTTGGGAATTCATTTCAAAAATTAATCTTTCTAATCCATACTCGAATCCATTTATCTCTAATTGGTGCCGCCCATTTTTTTGTCCAATTGTTGGAGTATCATTAAGACCCACATTTAAGAGGATAGCTTTAGGTTTATTCCTTCTTGTTTCTCCTCTTGATGACCATTCTTTTTTCCAACGTAAAGAAACCTTTTCAATTCCATCTCCTCTTACCCCTAGTGGATAAATAATTGGAAAATCATTAAATTTAGACCAATCTTTTCTTAGTCTTTCGCACCATCCTCCTCCTACAGTATCCCCCCATCCATATACTGAACTATCTCCGATTACAACCAATTGTTTTGGTAAAACAGGCACTAATTTCCTTTAAATTTTTTCACTTGATTTGAGAAGATTTTTATTAGTAATCAAGTTAGATTACTTTTGATTTTACCATTTATTAATTCTCCAATTATTGCAATTGAGCTATAAGCAAACAAAATCACTATAACTTCTTCCCATGCAAATGAACTCAATGATTCTTGAAGTTGCCAACCTAAACCAACACTACCAATTACTCCCAGAATGGCTGTTTCTCTAATTATGATGTCGGATCTATAAGCACAATATGCTAAGTAACTATTAGCTTGTTTAATAAATAATCCGAAAAGCCAACTAGACCTCCTTTCAACTCCTAATGATTTCATCGCAATATATTGTTTATTATCTTGGTTATATAAGTTCGCCAAAAGCAATTTGCTTGTTATAGCTGCGTTATGTAATCCTAATGTTATTGCTGCTAAAGATATTGAAGGATCATTAAACATTAAAAGTATTAGAATTAATACAGGCGTTGGTATTAAACGAAATAAAAATGAGATTATTCTGATAATTGTAATTCCTATTTTATTATTTAAAATCAATATAAAAATGGGAGGAAAACTTATAGCTATTCCAGTAGATAAAAGACATAAAACTATTGTTTCTAATAATAGCTTTAAAAAATCGTATGAAATAAAATTAAAGTTTGATATCAAAAGATTGTTGATTGAATTAAAAGGTATTGCATTTTTATTAAATATAAAATAAACAAAGAAAGATAAAGAAAATAAACTAATACAAAATAAAGCTATTACAAAAGAGGTCAAAAATTTCTTAGAAGTTTTAGAGAGGTTGAATTTTTTTAATAGTTCTTTTGAGATAATAATTAAAAAAGCTAAACCCCAAAGATAAGTCCATAGTTCTCGGAAATTCAATGTTTGAAAGGATAAAAATATACTTGTGCCTATTCCTCCAACTCCAAACAATCCCAAAACTGCTGTACTTCTTATGGCACATTCCAAACGGTATAACCCAAAATTTTTAAAGGTTTCTATCACTGGAGCCCAAACTAACGTTATTAAAGTGGAAGATTTAATACCATTAATTTGTTTAATTGATTCAATAGTTTTAAGATTAATATTTTCTATTTGCTCACTAAAAACTTTTGCATTTATAGCAACATAAGGAATGCAAATAGCTATAATTCCAATTGAAAAATTTATACCATATATTTGCATTAATATAAGTCCCCAAATTATTTCATGAATCGATCTTATAAAAGTTAAAAATAAATTTAAAAATCTTTTTAAAAATATAGGTAAATTTAATATTTTATAAAAAACTTCTGAAGATAATATTCCAAAAATAACCCCAAATATAATACTTATTAGCCAACTAAAAAATGCAATAAAAATAGTTTCATTTAATCTTTTTACTAAGGAGAAAATGATTTCATTATTAATTTTTGGATTTAAGGCAGAAATAATAAATTCTTTAAATAATTCAATTCCTCCAATATGAAAATTAATAAATAGTTCATAGGCTATAGGTATACAAACTAGTATTGGTAGAAAAATTATTGAAGAAGAATTTAATTTTAATTTATTCAATTATCTAATAAATCTTGTTTAAATGATATTTTTTTAATTTAGTTTTCTCTAAATCAAATAATATTTCACCATTTTTCATTCCAATAATTCTATTAAAACCATCTAATAAATCTAATCTATGCAAAGAAATTAAAGTAGTATTAGGAACTTTTATTTTATTTTTATTTTTATTTTTATTTTTAGTAATTAATAATAGATTTTTAATATAAGAAGTTAGTTTTGGATCTAAATTATTAAAAGGCTCATCAGCGAGTATGATATCCGACTCTTGAATTAATGATCTTGCAATAGCAACTCTTTGTTTTTGGCCTCCAGATATTTTTCTAATATTTTTGGAAAAAATAGATTTCTTAAGATTACAAACTTGCATATATTGATGAGCTTTATTAAAAGAACTTATATTTAGTAAATTTTTAAAAGCAAATAGGAAACTTTGTTTTCCAAGAAGTCCACAATTAACATTTTGTTCTGCTGATAGATCTTCTATTAATCTTAAATCTTGCCAGATAGTTGATATCTTACTCTTTTGATGTAAGTTTATTTTATCAAATTCTGTATTAAATAATTTGACTCTACCTTCGTTAGGCTTGAGTGTTCCGTTAAGAATAGATATAAGGGTAGTTTTACCCGCGCCACTTTTGCCTAATAAGGCAATTTTTTCACCCGATTTAATTCGTAAACTTACGTTTTTTAAGGTGAAATTATTCTTATTTTTATAGCTTACCTCTTTTAATTCGAGAAGAGGATTAATCATCTGATTTTTTTTAATTTTCTCGCGATTAACTCGATATTTTTATAGTCACTAGATTCTGCTTCTATAAATTTTTTTGCGTTGAACATATCTAATATCTTTTTATGTCCTGTATTTTTAATATCTAAATTAAGAATTGTAGATTTAAGTTCTTTAGTAAAACCTTTTCGAAATCTATTATCAAGATTTCCTTGAGCAACCCAATGATAGTCAACATAATCAGGAGTTATCCAAAAAAGATTTACATTATGTGTTCGTTTAGGATTATTTTTAAGATTGTTTTCCCACACTTGTTTATTTAAAGCTCCTGCATCAAAGGCTCCACTATTAACTAAAGCGATAGTTGCATCATGACTACCGCTAAATCCTACTCTTTTTCCTTTAAAGTTTTCTATTTTTATTCCAGCATCATTAAGGAAATATTCTGGCATTAACCTTCCAGATGTTGAATTTTCAGAACCAAAAGTAAATCTTAGATTCTTGAGCTTTTTAAGTCCATTTTTACTGGAAATTGAATCAAGTTTTAATTTCTTATTCACAATAAAAACGCTTTTAAATTCTTTATCAATATCTCGTTGAGCAATCACAATTGCATTAGGGGTTTGTAATCTTGCCTGAACTCCGGATAAACCACCAAACCATACTAAATCTAAATCATTTGTTCTAAATCCAGTAACCGCAGCAACATAATTAATAACGGGAATATACTTTACCTTTACAACTAGAGTCTTGGCTAATTCTTTTGCAAACAAATTAAATCTTTTGTCTAACACCTCTTGATTTTGATCAGGAATTGCCCCGATCTTTAAAACTTTTGAATTTGCATTTAAGGGTGAAGAAAGAGTTGCAAAAAAAATAGTAGAGGTTACAACTATCTTTTTGATATTAATAAAAATCTTATGCATTTAAAAGTAATAATTTAAAATTCCTTTCTCTAATCTTGTTAAGCCATCAATAATCTTTTCTTTTGAAGAGGCGCAAGACATTCTAATACATTGATCATCACCAAAAGGTTTTCCAGGCACCACAACTAAACCATAATCATTAAGAATTCTTTTGCAAAATTCTACAGAAGTCATTGAATTATTAGGTAATCTAGGAAATGCATAAAAAGCTCCATCAGGTGGGTGTAAAAATAATCCTTCTATATCTTTTAGACCTTTATAAAGGGCTTCTCTTCTTAGATCATAATGGCTATTGATTTTCAAGAAAAATTCTTGGTTTATTTTTAAAGCCTCTAAAGCACCTCTTTGAACGAATGAACAAACATTACTTGTACTTTGACTTTGTAATGCTGATGATGCTTTAATAACATCTTTTTGTCCTACTAAATAACCCACTCTCCAGCCGGTCATTGCCCAACCTTTAGCAAAACCATTAATTATGAAAATTCTTTCTTTCAGGTCAGGTGCTAGTGAAGCTAAACTTAAATGCTTAAATTCTTTTTTAAGAATTAATTCGTAAATTTCATCTGAAAGAATATTAATATTTTTATTTTCTCTTACTAATTCTGCAATTTGTAACAACTCTTCTTTTGGCATTACTCTACCAGTTGGATTGTTGGGAGAATTAATAATTATAAATTTCGTTTTTGGAGATATCTTAGATTTTAAATCTTGTATATTTATTTTGAATCCATCTTCAGCCGAAGAATTTAGGAAGACAGGCTTTCCCCCTGCCAATCTAACCATCTGAGGATAGCTTAACCAATAAGGAGCAGGTAAAATAACCTCGTCCCCATCATTCAATAAAACCTGGAAAAGATTATAAATTGCCTGTTTTGCTCCATTTGTTACCATTATATTTTCATATTCAACATTTAAATTGTTTTGGGTTTGAAGTTTTTCAGCAATAGCTTTTCTAAGTTCTAAATCTCCTGAGGCAGGACCATATTTTGTATATCCATCAAATATGGCCTCACTTGTTGCTTTTAATATTTCATTGGGAGCATCAAAGTCTGGTTCTCCAGCACTTAAATTACATATGTCTTTTCCCTCTTTTGCGAGTTGATTAGCTCTAGCACTTATCTGCAGAGTAAGTGAAGGCTCAATAGAGAGTGCTCTTTTTGATAAATTTACTTCACTCATTTGATCTAAAGTTCTTTAAATATAACTTTTAAAAATTTATTTTATTAATAGATTAAGAATAAGTAAAAGTATCACAGATTGGTTTAATTTGGTTCATTTTCTTAATTTAATTTATTTTCGTATTGTCTTTTATGAAAAATTAAAATGTGGAGTGAAGAATTATATAGTTATTATTATTTTTTTAATCATTTTTAGTTTTAATATTATTTATAAGCGTTGAACTTAAATTTGCTTTGAAAAGATTAGTCATTAGTAGAGGCAATGTATTTGCAAATTTATTAATAATTGGGGAAGCACCTGGGGCTCAAGAAGACATAGAGGGAGAACCTTATGTTGGTAAATCAGGAAAATTGTTAGATAAACTATTAATAGATGCAGGAATTGACTTTCAAAAGGATGTATATTTTTGCAATGTAATTAAATGTCGTCCTCCAAACAATAGAAAACCAACTAATAAAGAAATAAATATTCATAAACCATGGTTAATTCAGCAAATTAAACTAGTAGATCCAAAATTTATTATTTTAACTGGTTCGACTGCTATGAGAACTATTTTGGAAATAAAGAATCCAATTTCAATGACAAGAGGAAAATGGTTTAAGAAAGATGGGAGAGAAATTATTACTATTTTTCACCCTTCTTATTTGTTGAGATTCTCTTCAAAAGAGGTTGAAAAACCATATGATCTAACTTTAAAAGATCTTAAGAAGGTTAGTAGTAAACTATATGCTTTATAATTAAATTAAGTCTTTTTGAATTTCTAGAATTTAATGTCACTTACTCAATCAAAAGAGGTGAATAGTCTCTCAAGGAGATATTCAACTCATATTGAGAGAAGGATAACTAGAACAGTAATGGTTGGGAATATCGCAATTGGTAGTGAATATCCAGTAAGAGTTCAAT
Organism: Prochlorococcus sp. AG-469-F22; assembly: GCA_003211655.1. Classification (GTDB taxonomy): domain Bacteria; phylum Cyanobacteriota; class Cyanobacteriia; order PCC-6307; family Cyanobiaceae; genus Prochlorococcus_A. The sequence goes on from QCSC01000007.1 coordinate 17,189, forward strand.
CCATGATAAATGAAGATACTATGGATGTGGATAATTCTTATTTAGCAATTAAAAGACTTCATGAAGTTGGATGCGAAATAGTAAGACTAACTGTTCCTTCTTTAGCTCATGCAAAGGCAGTTGGGGATATTAAAGAGAAATTAATAAAAAATAATATAGATACCCCATTAGTTGCAGATGTTCATCACAATGGAATGAAAATTGCAATGGAGGTTGCAAAACATGTTGATAAAGTAAGAATTAATCCAGGATTATTTGTTTTTGAGAAATCAGATCCTACAAGAACTGAATATACTGTCGCTGAGTTTGAGACTATTAAAAAAACAATTCTTAAAAGATTTACTCCACTTGTCGAAGTTTTAAAGTCTGAGAAGAAAGCTTTAAGAATTGGAGTTAATCATGGATCTTTATCAGAGAGAATGCTTTTTACTTATGGAGATACACCTTTAGGGATGACAGAATCAGCAATGGAATTTGTCAAAATCTGCGATGAGCTTGATTTTCATAACATCATTATTTCTATGAAAGCCTCAAGAGCACCGGTAATGTTAGCTGCATATAGAATGATTGCAGATAGATTAGATGCAGAAGGATATAACTACCCTTTGCATTTGGGTGTTACTGAAGCTGGAGATGGTGATTATGGAAGGATTAAGAGTACGGCAGGTATAGGAACACTTCTTGCCGAAGGCCTTGGAGATACTCTCAGAGTTTCTCTAACTGAAGCTCCTGAGAAGGAGATTCCAGTCTGCTATTCAATTTTGCAATCTTTAGGATTGCGAAAAACAATGGTTGAATATATAAGTTGTCCTAGCTGTGGAAGAACTCTTTTTAATTTAGAGGAGGTTGTAGACAAAGTCAGGAATGCCACTTCCCATTTGACTGGTTTAGACATAGCAATAATGGGATGTATAGTAAATGGGCCAGGAGAAATGGCAGATGCTGATTACGGTTATGTAGGCAAAGGTAAGGGTACAATTGCTCTTTACAGAAGAAAAGAAGAGATAAAAAGAGTACCTGAAGATGAAGGGGTTGATGCTTTAATTCGGCTCATTAAAGATGATGGGAAATGGGTTGATCCGTAAACACATTTTTAATTTATAATTTAATTAATATGAAAATAATGCCTAGTACCGACCCTTGAAGATAAAAAAATTATTTAAAAAGCAACTTGTCTTTTTTATAGTTACTACTTTTTCTGGGATATTGGTAAGTAATCATTCAAAGGCGACAATTTTAGAAAATAACTACAAAGAGGTTATTGATCACGTTTGGCAAATTGTATACAGAGACTTCCTTGATTCAAGTGGAAAATTTGAGAGATCTAATTGGATTAATTTAAGAAAGGAATTTTTAGCAAAAAATTATTCAGATAATATTGAAGCTTATGATGCTATTAGAGACATGCTTTCAAATTTAAATGACCCTTATACAAGATTTCTAGACCCTAAAGAATTTAATCAAATGAGAATAGATACTTCAGGAGAATTAACTGGAGTCGGAATACAAATTGTTAAAGATAAAGAGTCTGATTCTTTAATAATAATCTCTCCTATAGAGGGAACGCCTGCTTATGATTCTGGAATTAAAGCTAAAGATAAGATTTTATCAATCGATAATGTCTCTACTAAAGGGTTAAATATTGAGGATGCAGTTAAATTAATAAGGGGCAGAAGAGGTACTAAAGTTAAACTCGAAATCCTAAGAAATGGGAATTCTTTTTACAAGTCCTTATTAAGAGAAAGGATAGAAATAAAATCAGTGACAAGCAAAATTAATGAAACTAATGATGGATTATTAATAGGTTACGTGAGAATAAAACAATTTAACGCTAATGCATCAAGAGAGATGAAAGATACATTAAAAGAACTAGAAATAAAAAAAGTTTCTGGATATGTGCTTGATTTAAGAAGTAATCCTGGAGGATTATTAGAATCTAGCATTGATATTTCTCGTCAATTTATTGATAAAGGCATAATCGTAAGCACCTTATCTAAAGACGGTTTGAGAGAAACAAAAAGAGGTAATGGTAAAGCTTTAACAAAAAAACCTTTAATTGTACTTGTCAATGAAGGTTCGGCGAGCGCAAGTGAAATAGTTTCCGGTGCAATAAGAGATAATAATAGAGGTAAATTAGTAGGCAAGAAAACTTTCGGCAAAGGACTTGTTCAGTCTATGCGAACTTTGGTGGATGGTTCAGGGTTAACAGTTACAGTCGCTAAGTACTTAACTCCTAATGGAACAGATATTAATAAGTTCGGAATTACTCCAGACATAGAAGTAAAAATGAATTCTAATCCAATTCTTCAAAGAGAAATTGGTACAAAAAGAGATAGACAATACAGAGCGGGTGAGAAAGAACTTCTTAAAATTATTAAAAGAACTAAATTAGTAAGTCAGTTTGAACCTAATTCTGCAAATTTATTAGCTGTTTTTAAAAATAATGATAATAATTTTGTTTATTCATTAAATTAGATGCTCATATCAAGCATTCTTTTTATTGGTTTGTAAGCTTTTTGAATTATTTTAGGGTCTAATTCAATTGAAGGAGAATTGTTTTTTAAGCAATCTAAAATCTTTTCTAATGTATTCAATTTCATATATGGACACTCATTACATTTACACCCATCAATATCTGGTACTTCAATAAAGTTTTTATTAGGTTCTTTCTTTTTCATTTGATGTATTATCCCTGGTTCAGTTAAAACCATATAAGTATCAGAATTATCATTACTAACGAAATCTAATAACTTACTGGTTGAACCAATAAAATCTGAAAGTACTAATAAATTTTGGCTGCATTCAGGATGGGCTATTACCTTTGCATCGGGCTGTTTGTACTTTAATTTTAATAAAGCCTCTTCGCTAAATGTTTCATGAACTACACAGCTGCCTGGCCAAAGTTTAAGTTTTCTTCCTGAGTTTTTTTGAACCCATCGACCAAGATTTTTATCTGGCGCAAATATAATTTTTTTATCTTTAGGAATTTTTTCTACTAATGAAACAGCATTGCTACTAGTGCAAATTAAATCACTTTGAGCTTTTACTTCTGCAGTACAGTTTATATAACTTACAACATAATGATCTGGATTCTCTTCTCTAAATTTTTGGAACTCTTCTGCAGGACAATCATCAGCCAAAGAACAACCTGCATCAATATCAGGTAATAAAACTGTTTTGTTTGGGCTAAGTATTTTCGCTGTTTCTGCCATGAAATGGACACCACAAAAAATTATTATGTCTGCATCATTATTTGCGGCTTTCCTAGAAAGATCTAATGAATCTCCAATAAAATCAGCGATATCTTGAATTTCTGGCGCTTGATAATAATGAGCAAGAATTATCGCATTAGCTTTTAAGCAAAGCTCCTTAATTTCAGAAATCAAATCTTTTTCGTTTTGAATAGATTTCTGTTTTGCAGTAGAAGTTATACTGGTCAGGATTTAGAATGTCTCTTAGTAGATTATATGCCTTTAAATAGAAAAAATTCTGACTAATTTTAAAATTGCTATTGTTGGTGACTGTCACGGTCAGTGGTCTGAAGTGGATATTAAGATTTTATCGCTTATAAAACCAGATATTGTCATATTTATTGGAGATATTTCTGATGGTAGTATCAAAATAATAAAGAAGATTAATCTAATAAAAATCCCTACTTTTGTGATTTTGGGAAATCATGATCGAGGTAAAGACTCAACAGGAGAGACTCTTTTAAAACAGATTCGTGTTTTGCAAGAAAAATATTGCGCTTGGGATTTGAAAATATTTAATAATCAATTAAATATTTTAAGTGCTAGACCCTGTAGTTCAGGAGGTGGTTATTATCTTTCAAAGGAGGTTAAAGCTGTTTATGGGCCCATAAGCGAACAAGAATCAGTTAATAAAATCCTTAAATGTTCAGAAAAAAATATTAGCGAATTACCTCTTGTTTTTATATCACATGCAGGTCCTTCAGGCTTGGGATCAGACTCTACAAGTATTTGTGGTAAAGATTGGAAAGAGCCCTCTTGTGACTGGGGAGATAGAGATTTAGCTGTTGCAATTTCAGAAATACAAAAAAAAAGAAAAATAGACCTTGTCATTTTTGGGCATATGCATAATCGTCTGAAAAGAAATCAAGGTTTGAGAAACATGTTCAAAATTGATAAAGAAGGTACAGCTTATTTGAATTCTGCAATAGTTCCGAGATATAAAAAAAATATAGAGGGCGAATTATTAGTAAATTTTTCATGGGTTGAGTTTGTGGATAATAAAATTTCACATATTTCTCACAGATGGTATTCAGAGTCAGGAGAGATATCTGAAGAAGAAATACTTTTTCGAAATGGAGATATTTAGGAGGAAATTTTTAACTTTTTTTCGGTTGCTCATATCTAGAGAATACGGTTTGTGATAATAAGTATCCTGCAATTACGGCGGCAGCAAAGGCAAGTCCATTTTTGAATAACGGTATTATTTCGCTTGTTCTAGAAATTATTGGTGCTAATCCAAAAATGCCAAACAGCATTCCCCATAAAGGAGAAAGAAGAGCTAAAAATCCAATTGATATGATTTGACCCTCTTTTCTAGGGGCCGCAGAAAATCCTGCAACTAATCCTCCCAAGATAGAAGTACACAAAGTCCATATATATTGTTCTTTTGGTAATCCAGGAACAACCTGACATCCTCCTCTATTAAGACAAATTTTTACTGAATTAATTGCATCTAAAACTGCTCCATCTTCTCCATGATCTTTTACATAATATTGATTTCCAAATCTTGTTTGAAGTTCCACCCAAAATAATCTTGGCATGAAAGCAAAATATGCTTCACCAACATTAAAATTTAATAAATTACCTCCTCTAGGATCTGCAATTACTAATAAACTTGTTTCATCTAAATCCCAATAATCTTTTATAGCAATTCCAGGGACACTTTCGAATTGAGATAAATATTTAATCTTCCAACCATTTTCCTTTTCTAAGTTATTGAGATTTTCCTCTAAAGATTTTTTCTGATTTGGACTTAATGTCTTAGCTAAATCAATAACAGGTGTTTTTTCTTCAGGTAAAAGATTTGGATTATTAATAGCAAAAGAAGGTTCATTAAAAATTAAAATTACTATAGATAGAAATATTCCTAAGAAATAGTTAATCTTTGAATGCATAAAAGTTTTTTTGTCTTTATATATTTTCGCCGATGAAAAGCCTACCCGTGAATAATCAAGAATGGTTAATAAAAAAAATAATAAAAAAGGGAGGAACTATAAGTTTTTATGACTATATGGACTTCGTTTTGAATGACCTAAATAATGGATACTACGGAAGTGGTAAAGCTAATTTAGGCTCTAAGGGTGATTTTGTTACTTCACCTTCAATGTCAGATGACTTCGCTTTTTTGTTATCGAAACAAATTTACGAATGGTTGATACAGTTAAAAAGTAAATCAATTTGTGATGATAAGTTATCAGTGATTGAGTTTGGAGCAGGAGACGGAAGTCTTATGAGTGGTCTCCTTGAATATTTCTTTATAAATGATAAAAAAATATTAAAAAATGTTTGCTTTATCATTATTGAGCCAAATAAAGGAATGATAAAAAAACAGCAAAAGAAATTAGAAAAATATCTAAAACTGGGTTTTGATTTATTGTGGAGAAGTTTAGAGGATTTGGAAGATAGAAGTTTAAATGGGGTTGTATTAGCTAATGAGGTACTCGATGCTTTGCCAGTAGAAAGAATAATAAATTTAAAAGGTAAAATGCAACGGCAAGGAGTTTCTATAGATAAGAAATCAAAAAGATTGTTCTTTGAAGCAATTTCAATTACAAAAGAATTAGAAAAAAGTATTACCTCTGCTCAGGAAAAATTAGATATTAATATTCCTCCTAAATATGCTCCAGAAGGATGGACTACCGAATGGCATATAGATAATAAAAAATGGTTAAAGGCTATTTATGCAAAAATCAATAATGGAATTTTATTAATAATTGACTATGCCAAAGAAGCTAAAAGATATTATTCATTGTGTAATAGTAATGGGACATTAATTTCTTATAAAAACCAAAAAATTATTGAAAATATTTTTGAGTCTCCAGGGGATTGTGATTTAACTTCTCATGTTTGTATTGAAAGTTTAATTTATGATTCGGAAACTTTAGGTTTTGAAACTATTGGAATAGTCAAACAAGGAGAGGCTTTATTGTCACTTGGTTTAGCCGAACGACTTTTTGAAATTCAGAATGAACTGAAGGATGATATCTCAAAAGCTCTTTCTAGAAGAGAAGCCTTGTTGAGATTAGTTGACCCGATCTGTCTAGGAGATTTTAAATGGTTTGTTTTTAGTAAATTTAATAATAAGAAATTTAAAATAAATTCAAACTGTATTCGCTAATCGAAATATTTTAGAAATTGCGTCTCATTTATATCATTAAATATATCAACTTCTCCAAGCTCTACAGGTAATATAAATCTCATTTTTCCATTACGTACTTTTTTATCACCCATAAGTATTTTCATTACTTCATTCTTTTTAATTTTAGGTGTTTGTGTCGGCAGACCATAGCTTTCAATAAGATGATCTTGCCTTAAAGAATGCTCTTTTGACCACAAATTCTTTTCAGTCGCAATATCTCCTGCAATTTTCATTCCAATTGATATTGCTTCGCCATGTAGATACTCTCCATATCCACACAAATTTTCTATTACGTGGCCAAAGGAATGACCATAATTTAAAATTGCTCGAATTCCAATTTCTTTCTCGTCTTCAGAAACTATACGAGCCTTAGTTTTAATTGATTTATTGATTATTTTTATTAATGATTCGTTCTCGAGATTGATGATTTTATTTCTATTCTTTTCATTTTCTAAGTATTCGAAAAGTGATTTATCTTTTATGACGCCATATTTGATCACTTCCGCCATACCTGCCTTGAATTCCCTCGTTGGTAAAGTTATTAGAGTTTCAGGGTCAATAAAAACTGCTTTTGGCTGATAAAAAGCTCCTATTAGATTTTTTCCTTTAGGATGATTAACGGCTGTTTTACCACCTACAGATGAATCAACCATAGATAATAATGTTGTAGGGATCTGAATATATTCAATACCTCTTAACCATGTAGCGGCGGCAAAACCAGTGACATCCCCTACAATTCCTCCCCCGAGTGCAATAATTAAGGAATTCCTATCTAAACCGACCTCAAAAGCAGCATTAAATATCTCACTTAAACTTGCCAAGTTCTTATGTGATTCTCCAGCTTTAATATTGAATATTTCAGCATTAAAATTATACTTTTTTAAATTATTAAGAAGTTTACTCCCAAATAAAGTTGAGATTTCTTTATTAGAGACTATAAGAATTTTTCTATTATTATTAATACCAATTCGAGTTAGTTCTTCTCCAATGCTATTAATTAATCCTTGTTTTATAATAACTTCGTATGAATTATTACTAAGAGGAACTAGTATTTTGTTCTTATCCACAATAAATGTTTTAGAAGATTTTTCTATTAATTTTAAAAATTGATTTTAATTATTCTAACCTTAACTTGACTTAAAAATTAGATTAAAATAATCAGTTGTTAAGAATTGAAAATCATAATAAGATCATCGTATGAATCTAAAAAAAGATATTGAAAATATAAAGAAAAATTATTCAATAGGAATAATTGGAGGTGGTCAATTAGCTTTAATGCTTGCTGAAGCTGCAAACAATAGAGGAATAAAAGTATGCGTTCAAACTAAATCTTCCAATGATCCAGCAGGTTCAAAAGCAGATTATGTAATTGAAGCTGATCCCTTGAAGGTCAAAGGGAATAAGGACTTAATTAAAGAGTGCGAAAAAATTATTTTTGAAAATGAATGGATTAAAATTGAAAAATTGAATTTAATTGAATCTAAAAATATTTTTGTACCAAGCCTTGAATCAATTCAACCTTTGGTCGATAGAATCTCTCAAAAAATATTAATCGAAAGATTGAACCTTCCATCACCAAGATGGAAACCAATAGAGGAGTTTAAAAGTCTTAATGATGAAGAAATTGAGTATTGGAATTTTCCTCTAATGATTAAATCTTATAAAGGAGGATATGACGGTAAAGGAAATACAAAAATCAATACTAAAGAAGATTTGAATTCTTTTTTTGTTGAGACCAATTCAGAAGAATGGATAATTGAAGAATGGGTTGATTATAAAAATGAGTTTGCTTTAGTAGGATCAAGAGATTTTGATGGAACAATAAGATTCTTTCCAGTTGTCGAGACATTTCAAAAAAATAATATTTGTGATTGGGTTTTGTCTCCAGCTGAAATTGATTATGATTTGGAGACTTTTGCGAAAAATATTTTCTCATCAATAGTAAATGAACTTGATTATGTAGGAGTGATGGGAATTGAATTCTTTTTTGGTGATAAAGGACTATTAATTAATGAAATAGCCCCTAGAACTCATAATTCCGCACACTTTTCAATTGAAGCTTGTTCTTCAAGCCAGTTCGATCAATATGTTTGTATATCTTCAGGCATCAAGCCTCCAGAAATAAAAATGCATTCGCAAGGATCCTTAATGATAAATTTACTAGGTTTAAATAAAAAATTCCCTTTGTCCATAAAAAAAAGATTAGAATTGTTATCTCAAATCGGGGGTTCTAATCTCCATTGGTATGGTAAATCTAATGAAAGTGTTGGACGGAAAATGGCTCATATAACGTTTTTACTTAACGATGATGATCAGTCGAAAAGAGTTGAAAAATCAAAAGAAATCTTAAATAAGGTAAGAGAGATTTGGCCATCTCCAAATGACTAAAGAAATAAGTTAATATTTACTTACTGGATCTTTGGTCAAGTTCTTCTTTATGTGCTCTGATCTGACTCTTTTTCGACTTGAGGAGACTGTCGTGATGTGGACGTAAACCAATCCTGTAATTGGAAACGAAAGCCCACTTTGACTCCTCTTCTGGCTTTTCCAGGTCGATGCATCAGAGAACTGGCGGCGATTCGGTGAAAGGCTTAGAATTCTTGCTATGGCAACGTTCTGAGCCTTTTTATTTTGTGTTATTTTACAGCTGTCCTACCAATTTGCCCTACCAAACCGTCCTACCATGTTTATAATATGAAACAAAGCTAATCATATTAATTAGTTTGTAATAAGAAACAGATCGAGAGAAGCAGGAATTATAAACATTAGGAAAATATAGTGTTATTTACTGAGATAAACCTAATACACATGCTTCTCAAGGATCTTTTATAGTTTACTAAATGAATCTTATAGTTTTTCCTATTAGGTATAACAGTTTAATGTCCTACCAGTATAGAACTTTAAATATATTGTCTAATAGTCGATTAAGGCTAACTGTTGGTAGGACAGAAATTTTATTTAATTTCATTCTATTACTTATTGAGAATGGAACTGCCCAGGCTAGTGGTATTTATCTATTTGAAAAACTCCTTTTTGAGGTTTCAAGGGGTTGTATGGGGACAATCGTCCTTATCTATCCGTATATAAGAGACCTCACAAATTTCTGCCAAAAGTTTAGAGCTGATTAATTTAATAGATAGGGGTTGGATGCGGGCTTCTATAGCTGGACTGCAGATCCCTTAGAAATTTATTTTAGGAATTTCGTCTATTTAAACCTTATTAAAGCGTGAGTTGGCCATAATTCTCCACTTTTCAAATCAGACAAAAGACCTGTCGATGAGCCATCAGTCCATTGCCAATCACCCTCAATTTGTATATCGTTAGCCCCGGTCCAAATATGCTTGTCATATATGGCAAAATTATCAATAATAAATTGATGCTCTTCACCTGTATTAATTGAGACTGAATGTCCACCTAAATTAATAGCTGCATTTTCAGCATCACTAAAAGTGGAACCATCACTTGGAAGGTCTATCTTTATATATTCTTTTCCTTCAAAAATTGCCACTTAAAATTATTTATTTTAAAAAATCACTTCCTTAAATATTACACAATTTCTATCACTTTTTAAAGAGATTTTCTAGGTTGTTTGAGTAATTAAATAAAGAAGTGTGTCCTATCTATACCATTAACTCTAATTAAGTATTCATCGATACAAAATGAATCTTTTTAGATCTAATTTTGTTACTAAATCTACAAATATTATTTTGTTCTTGGATAAGAAGAACCTAGAAATTTTTGTATATTCAGTCTTATAAACTAAATAATTAAGAACACTGAGATAGTTATATAGAAAATACTAATATTTTCCTAATAAGCGTTTTATTTAAATACTCTTTTAGAAGCGATAACAAGTAAAAGCCAAGACACAGCTGCACTAATTCCAATGGAATAATCTTGTTTTAAAAGTTCAACAACTGCAACTGTACTTGCTGCAATAGTTAACCCTTTTAAAGCTGGTTTATATAATACTAATAAATTTAATTTAGCCAAAAAAAAGGAGCTAATTAACAAAAATTGTAGTAATTAATCCAAGCAAGAAATATGTTCTATTAAGTTCTCTTAATTTATATTTTAAGTTATTTAGCTTTCTTTAAATAGAGATTCTTTTTATTAGCCTGATCTGATGTAAACAACATAACTAATATGGTTCCAACTAAAAATGAAAACATAGTTGTTACCTCTAAAACAGTCACCATCTCACTAGGCAGATAATTTGTAAACATAATAAAGTTAATCTCTTATTTCAAACGTAGCAACTATTAAAGGTTTGACCATGGGTAATAACTTTATTTATTCGAAAATTTAACATTGAGTTTATAAAAATAGAAAATAACCTCGCCAAAACAACTATAATACTATTAATATTTTATATGAAAATTTCTGAAAATTTAACTACTTCAGTAGTAGATCCAAAGACAACAAGAAGAAAATATCCAGAAGCAAGGATAATAGTTCTTGAGGATAATTTCAATACGTTTGAACATCTTGCAAATTGTCCTGTAAGTATTATCCCTGGAATAAGTAAAAAAAATCATGATTAATTGCGCGCGAAGTTGATAGGGAAGGGTCGGCAGAAGTATGGAGAGGACCCCTTGAGCAGGCAAAACTATATCATCAGCAACTTGTCACCAAAGGATTAACTATGGAACCAATTGAAAAAAAACATAGAAAATCATAAATACAAGGGTGAATTAATTTTTTCAGAGTATTGGCTATATAGGAACTCTTCACACACTCATTTCTAATCACTAAACGCGCTGATTGAAAACATTAGGGTGTTTTTATTGCAATTTTATTTATGAGTGTGGTAAACATAATATATAACGAATAAATAACAATACTCATCCTAATCCACGAAAAAAATTCTTAGTATAAATTAAAATTTGTGTGTAAGAGAAGTTTTACTGAAAATGTGGAAACAAGGAAACATTTGGTTTAGTAAAACTATTTAAAGATCTCTAAAATAAAGGTCTTTTTTTATCTTCTAATTTTTAAATTTCATAATAAAATATTATTGTTAATTCAATAAATTTCATCCAGCATTAAAGAGTTATATTGCAATCAAAAGTTTAATAAAAATATGATATTTCTTCTGGAGAATCTCAACTTAAGAAAGATACTAGTCTCTAATACAATTCTTAAACTAAAAGGTGTAGTTTGATAAGGGGTAGATGAAATTAATTTTTATTTATATTCTCTAAGCTCCTTGAGGAGCATAATTGTAAACAGGAGTAACCAAACCGCCCCCATCATCATCGTCATCATCATCATTCCAGGGCAAATCACTAAGCATTAAAGCACTAGCAATAAATACAGTTATGACTGGCGTGAACGGAAAAAGTATCGTATTTATCCAAGTGGTAAATTCTGGTTCAAGCATTACACTATTCCGGGAATAATTTGTCCTGTAGATATGTAAGCTCCAACTAAAGCAATAATTCCTAAAAGTGCGAATCTACCATTTAATTTTTCTGCACTTATTTTTTGAGGATCAATGTGTCTTTGTTGATTATTGTTTTCCATTAAAAAAAATACCTGGGATAAGTTGACCTGTTGTTACATATGTTCCTACTAAGACCATGAAAGCCATCATCGCTGGTCTTCCAATTGCTCTGTCAAGGATATCTTTGTTAGAGTTCGTAAAAATTAATACAATATTAAGAATCATAACACTAATATTACAGAAAGTAAACGAAACAACCTGAAAGACCTGAATTTCTGTGTTAAGTTTTACGTAAATGTAACATTAATGTATAGAAGTAAAAAAAAGAATACTATTTGGAATTTAATTGATGTTTTAATCATTAATAGTCATTATTTTTTCATTTTAAAAATTAAATAAACAAAGTTCATTTTTAGAAACGACTCTTATTTTGTAATCTGGATATCTTCTTTTCCACCAATTGTTTATTGATATTGCAATTCCATTCAAATCTTCACAACAGATATGTACCCATATAATATTATCTTGATCTTGCTTAAAAAATTTACAATTCGTAGGTGAATTCATTTAATAAAGTAAATAATTAAACCTATAAAAGAACTTCCTACAAGTAGCAAGACCATTAATAAAGCTATTAACTTTGCTAAACCCATAAAGATAAATCCGAATCACCTGTTGATCTCTGCATCCAATGAATTTTCCAAACATTACCAACTTTTTTAAAAATAGAAGTGACTGTTGGCAAATCATCATTAGGAGTCCCTTTATATCTGAATTTTGAACCAAGAGTGAAAATGCACATTGCGACATTATCACTTAGAAATTCGAATCGGTGAATTTTTGTTATTTCTGCTTTTTCTTGTACGACATCTCCAGAATTCATCATTTCTTCAAATCCTTGTGCGCTTATAGGATTGCCACTTGGCCTGATAAGTAAAAAATTGGGAGTTGAGTTGTTTATGAAAAAAGAACCCATCTTTTCTGGGGATGCAAGCTCATCTAACAATGAAATAATTTTTTCTTTATCAGTCATAAGACATGTGAATTTTATCTATTCATTTTAGACATACTGTCAATAATCCATTTGTTTTTAATAAGTGTAAATATTTATCGTCAAACAAACTAATTTTTTAAGTATTAACTTGCTGTATCTTCTTGGGCCCATTCTTTATGTTTTTGTTCTAGATCTGTAACTGAATCCCTTTGATAAGTTAACTTTAAATGATTATGAGCTAGCTGATCTTTAGCTACCGTCATATCGTTTGAAAAGAATTTCAATGGTTCTACTTTCATGCCTTTTTTATTTTCCATAGCTTCTTCAATTATTAAATAACGTTACATTTATAAAATGTTTTTATAAAAAGCTCCAGAAATTTAATCTTTTATTTGGATTTGCTTTACAGATTTAGAGGGAATTACTTATTTAGAGGGGGTTAAGATTTGAGTTGGAAGCCAACTGGGTTTATCCATAATCCATTTATCTCTGTCTTCATATTTAACTGTCCATAAAAGAAAAGAAGATATTTGCTTTAAAGATACTCCAAGTATGAATCTTGTTCTTGGACTGAAAGGAATAAATCCAACTATTGAAATTAATAGAATTAATCTAAAAATAGTTTTAATCATTTAAAAATATTATGGAATAAATTTGGAAATTTTATTTAAGCCAAATACTTGGAAAAGCAGTACTCATATCTGCACCATTTTTTTTAAAGATATAAAAATTCTGCTGAATATGTTTATCTACAACTCCTTCTTCAGCCTGAGCAATCACTATTGATTTATGAGGATTATCTTTACTAACTCCTCTATATAAAATTTTTATATTTTTTTCTGCTCTAGCTGGAGCTTCATCTTTATCAAAGATATCTACCCATTCATCAAAAGGGATATTTATATGTAATGTACAAACAGTTGTTTCGGTCACAAAAGAAAGGAGATGATTCGCTCTACTTTAGATCAATAATCAATGGATTTAATTACTCCTCAGTTTAAATCAATTAACAATGACTTTTATACCGAGCGTAAATATAGGCGGAACGAAGCCAATATTAACTACGCCTTTTGTTTTTAGCAAGATAAAATTTTATGTATTAGATTCATGCTGATACAAAGTAAATTTGAGGTTAATTTTGTTCTAAATATCAAGATTTAATATACGGCAGAAGTGCAAACATAAATTCTTAAAATCAATTATTCGTAGAACTTTCTTTTAGGAGTATAAAAATGTTTTTAATTATTTAGCCGCCACTAATCAAGAAAAAAAGATTGACTACTGACTTTAGTAATCAACCTCTTAACTTAGTTATGTGTAGTAGTAAACATTTGGCTGCTTAAACCAATCTAATGAACTTCTCTGGTGGACTATCGATCATTTCTAATCCCTCCGTTTAGTTAACTAGAAATTAGTACGAATAAGTTTTTTTGTATATGCGTAGATATGCTGATTTATTTAAAACTTAGTATGAAAAAACTTTTTATTATTATTATTATTTTTTTTCAAAGTTTTCAACAGATAACGCTTAATAATTATTTTAGGTATTCTTACGCTTGATTTTTATAAGTAGTACGTACTAGATAACACTCAAATCAAAGGAGGTTAATCAAATGACCAACTTAGGATTAGAGCTACTCATATTGACTGTCTTACTTATTTATTTTGGAGTTTTTATGACTCAAAGTATTTATAAACAATATGAAAAAGCCTATTTACGCAAAACTATTTTTTGCACCAAATCAAAAAGTGACCCCTATTGCATCGCTGAATAACTAGGGTTTAAAACATTTCTAAAAAAGGAGGTTAATCATGTCTTGCGGGAATCCATATAAACACATGCTCCAAAATACAGTTAATTCTTTTGTAGGTATATTTACTGCTCTTGAGTCAAACTCGAGAGCTTTAACTGATGACCAAATGGAATGCATGCAATTTGGGATTTGTTCTTTTGTTCCAAAGACATCAGAAGAAATTCCTTATTTTCATTACTAATTAGGAGAAAAAGATGAAGATTAAAAAAACCCTCAATTTACCCCAAAAGTACTTTAATGACTTCCACAACTTCTTTAATAACGCTAACGAAGAATTAGTTTCATATACTTATATTCCTGAGTACCTAAGAAAAAATACTGAAAAAAATTCAGAAGCTTTAATCAAAAGTTATTGGGATAAGGAATGTTTAAATCATCCTACTAATCAGCATTGTTTAGTCTATTGTGATTAACTTTTTTAACTCTTTCTATCCCAACTAGTTTATTGATTACAAGTAAATGTATCCATATCTTTTTTTTAAGAAGAACTTGCTAATGGATTTGAATAGATTAAATTATTAATATAAGATTTAGGTAGATTATAAAAAAGTTGATCTGATCAATTATTTTTGAATTACTATTTTTAGAATTAAAGTTAGAAAATTTATTTTTAGAGTTTGAAATATTTATTAGAATACTCATTAAGTGTTTTGCTTTATTTAAACAATATTTACAATCTTACTATTTAAATAAAACCAGGAATTATCCATCCAAAAAAACCATAATTAACGACCAAGGCCAATAAACCAACCATGGCTAACCTTCCATTGGTTATTTCAGCATTTTTCCAATAGCTTTTTTTTCTGTTGTTCATATGGGGGGGGGTTTGGGGATCAAATAAATTGGACTCTAGAGGCTCTTGTAATCTCTTTATGGTGTAAAGCGTAAATTGCAATGTTATAGCTATAACGACAATTATAAAACCAGTAAGCGGGCTCATTAGATTAAACGAATCCAGGTATGATTTGACCAGTTGTTAAATAAGCACCAACCGCCGCGATAAAACCAATCATCGCGAATCGCCCATTAAGTTGTTCAGCAACAATTTTTTCTTTTTCAACAGATTTAATTTTTGACATTTTATTATAATAAATATTAATTAATGTAACACAAAATTTACCTATTGTAATAAAATGAGCAAAAAGAGGTTATTCCTAGCTATTTATTAACGTTTATGTTACATAATTGTTAATAAAGACTTTGATTTGTAAATTTTAAATTTTTTTTCTCTAAACTATTTTTATTTGTTAGTTATTTTTGTTTATTTGAGGTAAGTAAAACTTGTTCCCAAGAGTATAGCCAATTGACATTAATACTAAACCTATCAGCTGAGGTAGATGTGCATTTGCTAAAGAAATTTTATCCATTATTTGAACTAGTTAAAAGATTATAATAGTTAATAATTATTTATTCTGTAGTCTTTTATTAAATTTATTTAAATTGGAAAGTTTAATAATCGATTTCACCAGATTCTTTTAATGAATTAACAATTCTCTCATTTTCAGTGTTCAAATTTTCCAATGCTGATTTAGTAAATTGTTCTTTGGCTTCAAATTTTGCGGAACGGATTATTTTTTTTTTAGGCCATTTCTTATTTTGCTCTTGCTTCATTTTAAATTTATTTCTTCGTAAATATTAAAAGAAAGAGTTTTTTATTAAAGTATGAATTTTTACCAAAAATTAGTTAATAATTATTATTTACAAACTTTTTTTTAATTATTTAGCTAACGATTCTAATCAAAAAATTTAAGTTTAAAATATCATTAAAATTTATCTTAGGGTCTTTTGGAATAATTTAAATTGCTCAATCTTTTGGAAGCCTTAACCAACCGCTAGTCCATGTTGATTTTAGAGTTAACCAAGAAATCCTTTTAATATCTTTTTTGTTTTTTGTTGGGAATAGATCTACCCATCTTTTGTCATTTTTACCACCATAGGCCTTTACTTGATAATGACGATTTCCTTCGATTGTTTTTGGTGCTGTCCAGCAATTTGTGGGAGGCCATTTCATATAGTAATTTTCAAAAAAATGAATTTTATAACGTGCTATTGCCTGTTGAAACTAAACCATAGTATGCAATAGTTCCAAGAATCAAAACTATACCCAATACTCGAATAATCATTTTTTAATAATATTTAATTTTGAATAATATTAAAAATAAATCAATGAGTAAAATAATTGTTTTCTCATTTCTCGTTCTTTTTGTGATTCCTAGCCATTGAGTGACATGATTCTGGATGCCACTCATGTTGGATTCTTGCAATGAAATCATAAATAAAAGAATCAGGACATCCCGTTATTTCTTGAAGCTCAGAAAGTTCCCCTTTAATAAATTCATAAACACTTGATACTATTCCAATATTTTGTTCATAAGAAGGTTCCCAAGTTTCAGATTCATTTTTTTTCATGTATTATTTTTTTCTTTTTTCTTATCTTCTATAATATCGTAATAAATAATATCTCCATAATCAGCATCCGAACAACATATATCGCCATATATTTTATCTAATAAATCATAAGCATCTGCAAAGTTTGAAAAAGTTTGCGATGTAACATCATCTTCTTCTCCATCAATTCTAACAATTTTATAATTCATAAAAAAGATCTCTCAAACTAATCTAAATTTACTATGAAGCTTAAATTTTTTATTTAAGAGCTTTAGGGTATAGCTTCCCAATCTTGTCTTTTTGTTTTTCTAATTTCTTTTTCTTATAATTTTCTGACAAAATTCTTCTAATTAGTAATTGTGGGATTAGCCATATCAATGCTATTGCTACAGCCATAAAAACAGGATTTCGCCAAGTAAGTCTAATTATTTCTTGAGTAAATACTTGATTTAAGATCTCCATGAATTAATCTTCTGAAAGTAATTCATTGTTGGGAAATTTATCTTTAATTTTTAAAAGATATTCTTGTAAATTTTCTTTGTTATCGGAACACATTTTTTCTAATGACCTTTCCATAAATTGGTTTAAACCTTTACCCTCCAAGCCTAAAGACTTTGTTCCGGATGCATACATCATTACTAATAATACTTTTGCTTCGTTCTCAGTCATCCAAGCATGCGATGCTATTAATCTATAAATTCTGTCTAATGGACTTTTGCTTTCTGACATTTTTGAATTATAACTAAAATCCTTTCCATTACATTAAATGAATAAGTAATTAATTTTATATTTTAAGGCTTCAGAAATTATAATATTTGAAATTATCTAAGAATATGTCTACTTACCTCATAACTGGCTCAAATAGAGGAATTGGATTGGAATTATGTAAACAAATTATTGAGAGAGGAGATGAGGTTATAGCTACCTGTAGAGAGGCTTCTTCAGATTTAAAAAACTTAGGTGTAAGAATTGAAGAAGATATAGATATTTCTTCAGAGGATTCAATCAATAATTTAAGGCAAGCATTATCAGGGGCTGAACTAGATTGTTTAATTCATAATGCAGGTATTTATGAATTTAATTCGATAGATAATTTTGATCATGAAAGTATCATTCGTCAATTTGTAGTAAATGCTTTAAGTCCTCTTTCTATGACTAGAGCACTGAAAGGTATTTTAAAAAAGTATTCAAAGATTGGTTTTATCACGAGCAGAATGGGATCTATTGGCGATAATTCATCCGGTAGTTCCTATGGTTATAGGATGTCTAAAGTGGCTTTATCCATGGCAGCGAAATCACTTTCAAGAGATTTGTTAAAAGAAGATATTTATGTTGCTATTTTGCATCCAGGCTTAGTAAGTACTCGGATGACTGGATTTACAAAAAAAGGTATATCTACAGAAGAATCCGCAAATGGACTCTTAAAACGTATCGACTCTCTTAATAAAAATAATACTGGGACATTTTGGCATACAAATGGAGAGATTTTGCCTTGGTAGATTTAATTTATTTCCTTGAACTCTGGCTTAAAAAAATGATTTGTTAAAAAAGCTTTAAATTTTAATATATTTAGTTTCTTTATTTAATCATTTTGGTTATGTTATGGAAAATATTAGTAAAGGAGGTGATTCATTGTCGTATCTACCGAAAATTACGGTTACAAAAGAGACCGTGAAATCAGTATCTACAACCTGTTCATTGGTCTCTTATTCTTTAATAAAGAAGAAAGGTTTTATTATTAATAAATTTATATAAAAACAACTTAAATAAATATTAAAGCTCTGTTTCTCATGAAGTTACAGAGCTTTTTTATTTGCTTAGTAAATTAAAAAGTTTATTTATTAATTCCTTTCTTTTTAAGATTGTTTTTTCTCCATACTGTTTATCCTCCTCCCTTAGAATTGACTGACCCTTTGGACCTAATCCTTTGGTTATAAATAATTTATCCTCATTTATCCATCTTTCTGTCATTTCTTTACTTAACTCGACGTGGAATTGTAAACCGTAAGCTAAATCCCCAATCTTAAAAAATTGCTCTTTACAACGCATACTACTGGCTATAAGTTCGGCATTTTTTGGTAATAAAATTCTATCGCCATGCCAATGCAGGACATGAAAAGGAGTTTCACAAAATTTCTTTAAGTCATTATTTGATTGATTAAAAAAAACTTGAGACCACCCAATTTCTGGTAAAGTTTTAAGTGGAAATCCTTGTTTTAATATTTCGATATCTCCTCCTGCTGCATTCGCTAATAACTGAGCTCCTAAGCAAACTCCAATAATACGTGTCTTTTTTTTTAATTCTGACTTTATAAAATCGCTTTCTTTTTTTAGCCATGGATATTTTGTGCTACCAATATCTTTGACTCCCATTGGTCCACCCATTATTAAAAGTAAATCGTCTTTATTAGTTTTAGGTAGGTCATCACCTTGGTCCAGACGGATGATTTCTATATTCATCTCCCTCTCCTTAGCTATCTGATAAAAAAGCCCTGGTCCTTCTATTTCTAAATGTTGTAAAACTAATAGCCTGTTCATTTGTAACTTTTAATCAGAAGTCAATTAACAAATTTTATTTACGACATAATTAAAAAATTAATTAATGCTTTTTATTTTGTTTTCCCAAAATATATCAAAGCTAAAAAAGAAATAGTACTTACGATTGCTATTAAATACCAACCTGATGATGAGTTGCTAGAAATTGCTGACATTTATTATGGGGATTTTTCTGAAGACTTAACTATTTGGGAAAAAATTAGTAATGAGGCTAATAAAAACATCAAAAGTATATATGTGATGTTCATTTATAGAAATATACTTACGATGAGAAAAATAATTCCAATAACTACAGCAACGATTGCTCCGTCAACTAATAAGTCTTTCCATGTGTAACTATTGAGCATTTTTAATTTATCCTCCTCACTTATTAAATTCTTAAGCCATTTCCAGTCCAAAATTTGCGTTAAAGCTATAGCAAATACTAAATGCCCAACCAAAATACCAATTAGGTCAATACGAGATATTTCTTTAGTAAAATTTGTGATACTAAAAATTTCCACTATTTTTTATCTTTATTAGAAAGAGCGCCGCCTTCCTCTTTATACTTGTCCCAAGCTACACTTATTTTTGCTTTTGAAAAACTTTGTTTACTTTCTTTCAATTTGTTTTTTAGCCCGTTAAAGCTATTCGAAAGCTCTTTTTTAGTTGACTCATCAAGAAATTTTGAAGTTAGTTTCCAGAGATACCAGCTACTAGCAGCGAGTAAAATTAAACCTAATAATTGCATATGATTAGTTTTTTAACATCCTACAACTATTTACATGGAAACGATATTCTCAAACTGATAAATAAT
>QCSC01000008.1 GCA_003211655.1 Prochlorococcus sp. AG-469-F22
TTGTAATGTTTGCTATTAAAATTGGTAATGAAGTGATTTTATATCCATAAATAATCCAAGACACTACCCCGCACATAAACATTATTAAGGTAACTAAAGAGACATCTTCAGCTTTTTTCGTCTTTAAAGTTTTAATTAACTGTGGGAGAAAAGCAGTTGTAGTTAAGATTGCCGCAAAGTATCCGAAAAACTCAATATTTACAGAATTCATTATTTACATTTCTCAGATAAAAAAGCTAAGGGATCTTCCATTTTTGCAGAATACACAAGCACATCATTGGAAAAATAGTTGTAAATGATTTGGTCTTTATCATCTAAAAGAAAGGAAGCCCCCCTTTGAGGAAGATACTTATTATCAAGAATATAATCATTCCAGTTTTGAAGAATTTCCAACATGTTAGTTAATCTGTAAGTAGCCAATTCAAAAGGCCTTAAATAACCATCACCACATGTATATTTGAAGAACATTCCAGGAAATTTTATTAAATTAAAGAGATTTATTTGATCCTCGTCAGAAAAAATTTGTTTTGAATTCCGATCACCTGTATAACCTCTAATAACCTCTTTAATCGTTTTTAACGAGTTTATTCCTGATAACATTATTAACATATTGATCCAACCTCCCAGTCCAATATCAAAACCGTTTGAAACCTTAAGGTTCTTATGAATTTTATTATCGTAAACCACTTCTAAATTCCTGTTAGGAAATCCTGTAAATTTGCAAAATTTGTCTTTACCGATTTTGTTACCAATTGCTATTGCAAAAATATCTATATCTTTATTTTGAGTATTGTTTATAAAATTTTTCAAGTTTATTGCGTATTCAAAACTATCAAAATCACCCAGCAGGCCCAATAAAACAATTAATTTATATTTTTTTGAACTTGAAAAATTAAAATCTTTAACCAGCTTATTGAGATTAGTTTTTTGATTATTACTGAGCATTATTGGATTTTGATCAAGTTAGATTGTTAAGGACAGATTTTTTTACGTTAATTTGTATAAAAATATACATGAAAAAGTTTTTATAAAAATTAATTTATCGTATTTTAATTTTATTATTTTAATGTAAACAATTTGAAGTTATGACCGTAGGAATTTATTACGCAACTACAACTGGAAAAACTGAAGACGTAGCTGATCGTCTTCACAACTTTATTTCTTCAGCAGAATCACCTAAGGATGTTTCAGATGTTGATGATCTTTCAGAATTTGAAGGCCTTGATGGAATAATTTGTGGTATTCCCACATGGAACACCGGTGCAGATGAGGAAAGATCTGGAACTGCTTGGGACTCAATATTAGAAGATATTGGGGAGCTAAGTTTGTCAGGGAAAAAGGTAGCCATTTTTGGTTTAGGAGATTCTTCTACTTATACAGAAAACTATTGCGATGCAATGGAAGAATTACATAGTTATTTCACAAAAGCAGGTGCTGATATGGTTGGCTATGTTGACAAATCTTCTTATACATTTGATGAGTCAAAGAGTGTAATTGGCGAAAGCTTTTGTGGATTACCACTTGATGAAGATAGTGAATCTGATTTAACAGACTCTCGTCTAGAAACATGGGCTTCTCAATTAAAGGGCGAAATTCCTTCATTGGGATAAATCTTTTAAGTTTTTTCGTTTTTCTTTGTAACATTTGTTCTCTGCTGGCATGTTTTTTTTACATAAATAATTAAAGCCTGTAAAGTTCTTGTGTAAATCAGTCGAATTAGCAATATGCTCAATTTGCTGTTTATTTAAATCAAGTGTTACAAAACTACGGAAAATCTGACACTACCTATGACTGGTATGCAGGAAATTCTGGTGTTGTTGGCCGTTCAGGTAAATTCATAGCTGCTCATGCTGCTCACGCAGGTTTAATGATGTTCTGGGCAGGGGCTTTTGGATTATTTGAATTAGCTCGTTACGACGCCAGCATTCCTATGGGTGCTCAAAAAGCAATTGTTCTGCCTCATCTGGCGGGTATAGGGATTGGTGGAATTGAAAATGGAGTCATTACAGAACCTTACGGAATAGTTGTTATTTGCACATTGCATCTTATCTTTTCAGCCGTATTAGGTGCAGGTGGATTATTACATTCCAATAAATTTGCAGGAGATCTTGGAGATTATCCAAAGGGCAGTAAGCCACAAAGTTTTGATTTTGAATGGGATGATCCAGATAAATTGACTTTCATACTTGGACATCATTTGATTTTCCTTGGAGTTGGAGCAATCATGTTCGTTGAGTGGGCTCGTATTCATGGTATTTATGATCCGGCTATTGGTTCAACAAGACAAGTAATTTACAATTTAGATATTGCGGCTATTTGGAATCATCAATTTGATTTCTTAAAAATAGATAGTTTAGAAGATATTATGGGTGGACATGCCTTTGTTGCATTCCTAACTATTATCGGCGGTGTTTTCCATATTTGTACAAAACAATTTGGAGAATATACAGAATTCAAGGGTAAAGGATTACTTGGAGCAGAGGCTATTCTTTCTTATTCAGTAGTTGGTGTTTCCTTTATGGCATTTATTGCGGCATTCTGGTGTGCTTCTAATACAACTATTTATCCAGTTGATCTATATGGGGAACCATTGAATCTTGAATTTCAATTTGCTCCTTATTTTACTGATAGTGTTGATTTAGGTTCTGGACAATATAGTTCAAGAGCATGGCTTGCAAACGGTCACTTCTATTTAGGATTCTTTTTCTTACAAGGCCATTTATGGCACGCTCTTAGAGCTATGGGATTTGACTTTAAGAAAATTGGTCAAGCATTTGACAATATGGAAAATACAAAAATTACTCAAAATTAGTTTAATTAGAAAAAAAATTCCTCTCTATTTAGTTAGAGGGGATTTTTTTTGTAAAATTGTTATTAAACTTACCTATGAACTAATGAATTTAACAGAAATAAACTGCAAGGAACTCTTTAAAAAAGCTTATGAAAATAGATATACCTGGAATTATAACTTTAGTGGTTATAAAGGTAAATGTATTTTCTCGGTAAATAGTGATAGCTATGAAGGTGATTTCGTTTTAGGGAAAGATTTTAAACCTGAAATCCTGAATATTGATGATAAAAAGATAGTTAAAAGTATATCCTCACAATTATTCGAAGTTTCTATCCATAGAGTAAAAAGAGAATTTGAAGAAATTCACTCAAAAAATATTTTTAATTTAATTAAAGATTCAGAGAGCGGAATTGAAATAATAGTTTCCGGTAAAAGTGAGGGTGATAAATATCGTGTCAAAAATAATTGTATAAATATGGTTTATAGAAAAATCCACGGAATAATCATAGAAATTTTTGTTCAAGAATTCTTCGATACTGGGAATGGATTCTTAAGTAAAAAATATACTAGCCAACAAATTGACCCTAATACTCTTAAAGCTAATTCTTTGAAGTTGGAATATGAGGATAGATTTATTAATATTGGTTCTCAAGATATTTGGATACTTAATTCAAGAACAATAAAATGCTTAAATAAAAATCAAGAAGAAGAAATACAAAAGTTTATTTTTGAGGATCTAAGTTTATTGGACTAGTGGCTCACTTTTTACTCTACTAATCTAAATCCTTTATCAAGTAATTTCTGATAAAGAAGCCTAGCTCTGAAAGCAAGAATTTGCTCTTCATTTTCATTACTAATTACATGGAAGTAATTAGCATCTAGTTTATTTTTGCTA
The DNA here is from genome assembly GCA_003211655.1 of Prochlorococcus sp. AG-469-F22. Lineage (GTDB taxonomy): Bacteria > Cyanobacteriota > Cyanobacteriia > PCC-6307 > Cyanobiaceae > Prochlorococcus_A. Next base: position 3,687 of record QCSC01000008.1, read on the forward strand.
AAACATACATTTGCTTCCCCTAATCTTAGAGTCCAGTTTTCTTCTTTTGCTAAATCTTGATTAGGTCCAAGATCCCATGGACATTTTTCAGGATATTTTTCTCTTTTAGATCCCATTGAAAATTTTTAAACTACCCAATATTAGTAACAATTCAAAAGTATGGCTATGGTTTTTAATTATTAGCTTTGTCTTACACTGCAGTAAAGGAATAATTTATTCTTTAGTCGCAATTAAACAATAAAAAGGATCTTTATTTAAAAAATTAAAAATATTCAGAGAAGGTTCATTAAACTTTTTAATGATTTTTGGTTCATTAAATCCGTTTGTGATTAATACTTTTCTTACATATTTTATTCTCTCTTCTTCATTAGATGTAGTCCATATATTAGGAGCCTTATGCCAAAATGCTCTATTTGAAAAAGCAATCATAATCTTGCCCTGATTACTCAAAATTCTTACGATTTCTTCGGTTAGATTTTCTGGGTATTGTAAATATTGCCAAGCTGCCACCATTAAACAATAATCAACGCTTCCACTATCAAGAGGAATCTCTTGATTTAAATTGAAATTTTGTATCCAATAAGAATCAAAAATTTTGTTTTTTTCGAGTTCTTGTTTGTTTAATCCATGTCCAATAACTTTTTTATATTTTTTATCTTTAGGTAAATAACTATCCCAACTGGACATTAAATCAAGCACAGTTGAAAAATCTGCAATTTCATTTTTATAAACGTTTGATAGATATTGCCTGAAGTTAGCGTCTAGATGGTAGACAAATTTCGGATGAGAATAAAAATCTTCATCATTACTCTCATCAAGCTTTTTTCTTTGATAATTATTTAAAACTTCCAAGATGATTATTATGAGATCTTTTTTAAATTTAGTAAATAGATATTCATATTGTGATTTAGAAATATATTGATCATTTAATTAATTAAAGATTTTTAAAAAAGCTAGACATCTATTCAAAAAAAGTTAAATTATTAAATATCAATTTAATTAAAATGATTGAATTTAAAAGGAGTAAAAAAAATAGATCTAAAAATGCCATTTTCAATCCATATGAAAACGGAATTAGTCAATACGATATGGCTTATCTTTCATCAAAAAAAGTTTTAAAAACTAAAACTGCTAATCTACAAAATGATTTTCAAAAAGATAATTTAGCTGCATAAATATGCCTTACATTAATGTTTCTACTTCAGAAAAAATAGAGGATAAGAAAAGATTACTTGAAGAAATCTCAATATTAATTTCGTCTTTAACAAATAAATCAAAAAGATTTGTTATGGCTAAATTAGATGATGATTCCGAAATGTATTTCGATGATGAAAGTCCTTGCTGCTATTTAGAAATAAAGTCAATAGGTTCCCTAAATTCCTCAGAGATGGCAAAACCTATATGTAATTTTATTTATGAAAAGATTGGAATTCCTTTAGATAGAATTTATATTTCTTTCGAGGATGTGTCTGCTTCAATGTGGGCTTGGAATGGAAAAACCTTTGGTTAAGAATTATTTTTTTAGGTATTCTTTCAATGGAAATAAATAATTTAGTTGATTTAAACAGTCTTAGAACTGCTCCTCAATTAAGCAGCAGTCAAGTTAAAAAACTATTAGAGGAACTAGAAGCTAATATTTTTAATGCCGATTGGATAACAATAGGAATAATGGCACCTTGTGATAATAGGGCTATTGAAGCATTACAATCAATTTCTAAAAAATATTCCTCAATTAAATTTGATAATTTAGATTCGTTCCATGCTGATGGAAGTGTTTTTTTAAAAGGTAACCAAAAAACTGGAAATGTTTACATGAGATCTGAAAATGGTCTAGGGGAAGGCATTTTATTAACATGTCAATATGAAAAAGATTCTGAAGAATCTTTTACTTATGGACCGTTACCATTAGGGTTTTTCAATAATTAAATCGAATTTCGATTTATTTCTTCCTAATCAATTTTTCATCTTGGGCCTTTTAAATCAGGAGAACATGTAAATTCTTTTGAGTTGATAATTAATTTTTAGTCATAAAGTAATTAATTTTTTCGTCTCTTTAATAGTTAAGAAAAAAATATTTTCAAAAACAGGAATAAAATAAACATCAAAATGTAATTTTCTTACACTAAAAGAAGCTTTGTTATTATGAAAGTTGGTTTACTTTTAAAATTTTCGACTTTTTAATACGATGTTTTTTCAAGATATAATTCAAAACTTAAATAAATTCTGGTCAGAAGAAGGGTGTTTAATTATGCAGCCGTATGATACTGAAAAGGGAGCAGGAACAATGAATCCTCATACTTTTTTAAGGGCTATTGGACCTGAGCCATGGAGTGTTGCATATGTAGAACCATGTAGAAGACCCACAGATGGAAGGTTTGGCGATAATCCAAACAGGGCTCAACATTATTATCAATATCAAGTAATTATTAAACCATCTCCAGATGAAATACAGGAAAAATATCTAACTTCTTTAGAGTTCTTAGGGATAAATCCTAAAGATCATGACATAAGGTTTGTAGAGGACAATTGGGAGTCGCCTACCCTAGGAGCCTGGGGAGTAGGTTGGGAGGTTTGGTTAGATGGGATGGAGGTTACACAATTTACTTATTTTCAACAATGTGGAGGAATAGATTGTAATCCAATACCTATCGAAATAACTTATGGATTAGAGAGAATCGCAATGTTTTTGCAAGATAAAGAAAGTATTTGGGATTTAAATTGGAATAAAGAAATTAATTACAGTGATATCTGGCTTCAATTCGAAAAAAACCAATGTTCTTTTAATTTTAGTGATTCAAATCCTGAAAACATGCGAAAATTATTTGCTATTTACCAAGAAGAAGCTAACTCTTTAATTGAAAAAAACCTAACATATCCAGCTCTAGATTTTGTTTTAAAGTGCAGTCATTGCTTTAATTTGTTGGATGCTAGAGGAGTAATCTCGGTAACAGATCGCGCTCAATACATTGAAAAGATTAGAAAATTAGCAAGAGAAGTTGCCTCTTCATGGGTGAAGGAAAGAGAATTATTAAACTTCCCCTTAGCTAAAAATTTTAAAAAAAAGTAAAATTAATACATAAGCCGATATTATGTATAAAATGTAACATATATTTGAAACTTTTATTCCTACCTAGAAAAGTTACAGTCGATACAATCTAAATACCCATTCGTGTGGGTATTTTCCGTGTGAGGTAAAATGAAACTCTTCCAACAAATATTGGTTGCGAGTGCATCAGTCGGCTTAATTGCTCCGATAGGTGTTCAAGCTAATAGTATTAATATTGAAGGTATGAATAACTACTCAAGTAGTAAGTCATCTTCAAAAAAACAACAATTTAATAGTAAAACTTTTGCAAATGAACTTGTAACAGTCAATGAGAAAATTGATGGTTTAGAAACTCAACTTAATGAGTTTGAAGCCGGTGGTTTCTCTGATACCACAACTTTAGACGGTAAAGTTAACTTTACTGTTGGTGCTCTTTCTTATGATGGTGCTGGAACTGATACTGTTTCTAATGAAGCTGCTCTTTTTCAGTACATGTGGCAAGGTAACCTGAATACAAGTTTTACTGGAGACGATAATCTTTACGTAAGACTTAAATCAGGTAATGCTTCTTCTTGGACTAAAGACAAAGACCATGGTACTTATCTAAGTTCCTCAAAAGGTAATTCAGACGTTTTAAAAATAGACAAAATTTGGTATTCATTCCCAGTTGGCGAAAGTAATACAATTTTTGTTGGTCCTAAGATCGAAAACTATTATATGCATGGAACTTCTCCATCAATTTATAAACCAGTGTTAAAAGCATTCACTTTAGGTGGTAATGCCGCTGCTTATGGTGCAAGTACAGATACAGGAGCAGGTTGGGTTTATAGAGGTGAGAATGGATTTGCAGTTAGTTCAAACATAGGAACTAAATCAAAAACAACTCAAAAAGATAGTGATGGTAATTACATTGAATCAGGACTTCTTACAGGTGAATCAAAGACAAGTTGGGCTACTCAAGTTGGACTTACAAAAGAACAGTATGCTGTTTCTTTGATGCTCAATTTGAAGTACAACGGTTGGAGTGATAGTTATTTTACTGCTGGATCTGCTCAAACTGGAAACACTACTAACTATGGTTTAAGAGCATGGTGGAGACCTCTTGAAACTGGAACTGCTACTCCTGAAGTTTCTTTTGGTTATGATATAACATCTATCGATGATGTTGATGATAGCGTAGATCAAACTGATGCTTACTTTGTAGGTTTAAGTTGGTTAGATACATTCAACGCTGATGATCGTATCGGAATCGCTTTTGGACAGCCGCAAACTAGAGAAGATAATGATGCTGATCCTTTCATGTGGGAAGCATATTATTCTTACAAGGTTAATGATTCAGTAACAGTAACTCCAACAATCTTTGCTGCATCTGATGCTAATGGAACAGATGGTGAAGATTATACCGGTGCTGTAATCGAGACTCAATTCAAGTTCTAAATTTAACTTAAATTGTATTAAAAAACACCCTGTAAAGGGTGTTTTTTTATGTCTCTAAATTAAATTTAAACTATATGAAAAAAATCCTGAAAAGGACGTTTTGGTTTTACTAAATTTTACCAGCAATTTTCTCCCTCTCCGATAGGGATACAGGCACTTGATTTAGCAGCTTCATCAGCTAATTTTTGGGCTGCTTCATCCAATATAAAATCTGAGTTAACCGGCATATCAGTATTCCATTCTTTTAAACCTCCCATATCATTTTCCCCTGCTTTTAAGGAAATATCCTCTGTTGCCGCTATAGAAAGGGCACTTGTTGCTGCTATAAATAATGCTACGGCATTTCTTTTTGGCATTTTAAATTTATACTTAACTATTTATATATTAAATAATTGAAAAACTAATTTCTACATCATGTATAAAATGTTTCTTTAGTTGCCAAGCAATCTAAGAAAGTTTGAATAAGATTTAAAAACTAAATCAAGTTCGTCTGATCTCCCATTCTTAGCTAGCAGTCCTCTAGCACCTGCATCAAGATCAAATAAATACTCTCTTTCTTCAATTGATTTAACATAACTTTCAATCCATCCAACACATACTAATCTTTCCCCATTTCTTATCTCCTTAACTGAATGTAAATAAGTACTTGGATAAATAATCATCTCACCGGCATTTAGCTTAATTTTTTTCTCAGAATTAATTGTTTCTATTACTAATTCTCCACCTTCATAGGTATCTTTATTCGTTAATGAAATAGTAAAAGATAAATCTGATCTCCCTGAAGACATAAATGGATTATCAATATGTCTGCCATAACTCATATTTTGCGTTGATTTGGTGAACATTGTTCCATGGATTATTTTCGGCAGTGAAAAACTCTTAATTAGGGAGTTAGCCAGGATCTTTTTATTAATTAATTGAGAATATTTTTTTGCAATTTCTGAATTTCTATTTAATTGCAAATTATTTTTTACTTTTGAAGCATGGCTTCCCGCGGTCTTTTTCCCATCTTCCCAAAGCTTATTTTGTTTATTTATATTGTTATTTAATATTTCTATTTCCTCTTCATTAAGTAGCTGGTGCGTTAAATAATTCATTTTATGTATTAAAAATGATACAAGGCCATGTATAGAAAATGTCTTTTAGGATTCTTGCTCGTTGGATATATATAAAGTAACCATAGATACTATTTGACAAAAGTGCAAAAACTAAAAAGACTTTTTTATTCAGCTTTGACTCTTACTTTCTTATTGAATACAAATATACCTGTTAACTCAACTGAAAAAGAAGTGAAGGTTTATTCAGGAAGGCACTATAATACTGATAGAGGAGTTTATAAGAAATTTGCAGAAGAAACTGGGATAAAAGTAAGACTTATTGAAGCTGCAGGGATATCTTTAATTGAAAGATTAAAAAGAGAAGGAAAAAATTCTCAAGCAGATTTAATTTTGCTTGTTGATGCAGCAAGAATAACTAATGCTGCAAAAGCAGGTTTGCTGCAAAGAATTGACTCATTAAATTTAGAGAACGATGTTCCTGATGGTTTGAAAGATCCAAGAAAGGAATGGTATGCACTAACTAGAAGGGTCAGGGTCATGGTTGCCAATCCAAAAGTTGTTGATGTTAATAAAATAAGGGATTATACGGATCTAGCTGATCCCTCTTTAAAAGGGAAAGTGTGTTTAAGAAATAGAAAAAGTCCTTACAACCAATCTCTTGTAGCTAATCAAATAGTTAATAAAGGTGAGTCTGAAACTAAAGCTTGGTTAAGTGGAATGATTTCAAATGTTTCTAAACCTTTCTTCCCCGGAGATATTGCAATAGTAAGAGCAGTTTCCAAGAAAAAATGTGGTGTCGGGATTGTCAATCACTACTATGTTGCAAGAATGCTTGCTGGCGTTAATGGAAGAAGAGATGCTTTGTATGCAAAAAAAACGTCTGTTATTACACCAAATCCTGCACACGTAAACATTAGTGCTGGAGGTATTGCTAGATATGCAACTAACAAATCTGAAGCTGTAAAATTGCTTGAATTTTTAGCCTCTCCGAAAGGAAGTAAGGGCTTAGCAGCTCCTACTTTTGAACATCCTTTAAAAGAAGTCAATCAAAATGAAATAGTCAAAAACTTTGGGGAGTTTACTGCTGATACAGTCACTGTAGATGAGTTAGGTGAAAATAATTCTCTAGCAATCAAAATGATGAAAGAAGCAGGTTGGAATTAATAAGTAAGATATAATAAATTAAACGAATTTATAAATTTTATTTATTATTTTATTGCGGAGAGGTGGCTGAGTGGTCGAAAGCGAACGACTCGAAATCGTTTAATAGGCAACTATTCGTGGGTTCGAATCCCACCCTCTCCGTTTATTTTTAGATCCTTATACCTTTTGTTGCGGTAATTAATCCTCCAAAATAGCTGCAAATAAAAGATGGTTGATTAATAATAGATTTAAAAGTTTATATTTCTATTTTGAAATTAACGCTATAACTAGGAATAAAATTTGGTGGATAAATGTGGTTTACCCTTAAAATTATGTGGTAGAAAATTCCCTATGTGGTCGAAAGAAATACTTTTACGACTTGGCTTCGATTCAGATGACACCCTATTAATCTATTAAAGGAAAGAATGATTTGGTGAATTACTTTTTGAGGTGTGGTAGATATTCAATCTCTAATTTTCCTCCACCTGTTAAATATATATCCCATATAGATTTCTTGCATATAATTCTTTGCACCATTCTCTAATACATTTTTTGAAAATTTATTGTTGAACTTTCCACTTTCTAGTAATTCTTTTTCCCAATCTATTTCTTCTTTCATTGTTTCTGCTGCTCTTGTATTTTCTTCAATCTTTCGTATTCAACGTGCAGAACACCTAAACGCCAACCACCTTTCAATCCTTTTACACCCCCTATTAAGAGTTTTGCATCTGAAGGCGAATGTGCCTTGATTTCCAAGAATTCTTTCTGCCAAGAGGTGTCATCCCATTTAGTGCTCATATTTTCTCTCCATACTTTTTGAAATCATCCAAAGAATTTACAACTATGCTCTTGTAATCACTAGGAAACCTTTGTTAAATTATATCTGGGATTTTTAACCAATCTGGATAGGGATTTTGTAAATAAAAGATTACTTCTTTCATTTCCTTCAAAACAATATAATTAAATAATCCTCCTTCATAATTATGTTCTTTATTCATTTTATTAATGTCTCAACTTGCTCTGTTTCTTCTGAAGGAAAATATGAATTATCATCACTTAGTGAAAATATTCTTCTTCTTCATCACTAAGTGAATTTGAATCAACCTCATCAAAACTTTTAGTTTGTTTATTCCATTCAAAATATTCAACATCACTTCCTTCACATTCCAATAATTCTCCAAGTTCTAATGTCTCTGGATTTATTTGGTATTTACAAGTTTTTAAAGTATCAAGACGAATATCTAATTTCTCTAATTCTTTATCTTCAAGATATTGTTTTAGGTAATCAAAAATATCTTCAGTTTCTTTAAAATTCCCAAATTTAGGAGTGAAAGTAAAACCATCATCATATCCAATTGCTACATCTATACATTTTTTTTTAAAGAATGAAAATTCTGGCGAATGAATGTCAGGATATAAATTCCCGACTCCAAATTTCTCTATTTTCCTTTGTTCAGTCATATTTAAATTTTTTATTTTTTTAATTTTAAAGAACCTGTCAATAAATTTTCCACTGTTCTTAATAATGTGGTGGTTCTGATTCTTCTAGGGGGAAATAGGTATCATCATCGTTATCTTTTTTCTTCTGCCTAAAATATTCTTCTGATGTATCTTTTCCATCATTATCGTAATTGCATATTTTAATTGACAAGATTATTCTTTGATCAAATTAATATAATCATTTTGCCAGATATCCAACTTTTGTCTTTTACTCTTTACCTTTAAATAAATCAATCTTGATATCAAAGGTGACGACGATTCCAATACTTATAAGGAATAATCCAATTGCAATTTGAGGTGAAGGTAAAACTAAAAAATACTCATTACCAATAATCCTATCGAATCCATTCCAGTATCGATGAAAGATTGAGTAATATTAAATTTGAATAAACCAGCACATTTAAATATGTCACATGTAGAAAATGATCTTGATATCTATGCAGTAGGCAATGCAAATACTCAAAGACAAGAGAATGAGATTGCAACAATTATGAGAAAACGTAATTCTGCGGGGTGGAAGTTAATCTCAACAAACACGGCAATAGTAGATACTAAAAATCAGTTTTCAAATCTTTACCTATTTTGGGAAAAGAAATAGTGTTAACACTACACTGAATTGAGATCTTTTCTATTAGATTAATATCATCTGAAACTCCTCACACACTAATTTCTGATACTAAACGCCCCGATTCTTAAGAATTAGGGTGTTTTTTTTTAATTCAATTAAGTATTTAATTTAAGGTCGTAACTGGTAAATGCGACAATTAAGTAATATTACTCACCCCCTTCCACGAAAAAGAAATATGTGACATATTATAAAAGCGTGTGTAGGAGAGGTTTTACTAAAAAAGTGGAAACAAGGAAACACTTGATTTGGTAAAACCAGAAAAGACCTTTAGAAATAGAGGTCTTTTTTTTATGCAAACTCACTACTTTTTTTTACTTTCCTATATAGTCCAAAGTGTTCCCTATACATTCCAATAATGTGTTGGTGTATATGCCTTTGTTACTCAAAAATAAGTTTCATATACTCCAGTATCTACCAATGATGAGTGAGATGTAATTTCATTCTCTTCGTTTTTATCCTTATTAAAAAAAATTAAATAATTTAATTTTCCCAGAAAGGGTCAGTTGTAAAAGAAACGCTTAATGAACAATCTTTTTTACTTTGAATATTGCTTATACAAGCTCTCACAGTTTCTCCATTAACATCTATTTCACAGGCTCCACAACTCCCCGTTAAACATCCGGTTGGAATTTCTAAACCTACCTTTTCAGCAATTGAAAACCAATCGTCTCCTTCTGAGGCATATGTCTCGATGTTATTTGGCCATATAATTTTAATTTTTGATTGTTTCAATTTAACAATAATGAAATATTAAAATTTTTTTTAAATTCATTTGAGAGATTATCAATAATGTTTTCCCGTTTCATTTTATAAGATCTGGTTCTCTTTTCTAATAAAGGTAAGTTTTTCCCTTTTCTAATTAAATTTAAATAGTGATCTCGCCAGTCATCATTTTCAAAGATTCCATGAATATATGTACCTGCAATAGTCCCTCCTTTCTTATTTTCTTTATACCACCCAAGATCTAAATCCTTAAAAATGGGTTTTATTTTAAAAGTATCTTGACTGTTATCTAATTCAGTTACTCCGTTATGTATCTCAAACCCGTTGATTTCTGTTACCTGCGGCCAAATTGACTCAGAATTTACTTGCCTTGTTATCTTTTTTTGAAGGAAAGTTGTTTTTAAAGGGAGTAATCCAATTCCATTGATTGATCTCTCACAATTGATTTTTGATCCTTCTTTAAAAAATGGGTCTTCAAGAATTGTCCCTAACATTTGTAAACCTCCGCAAATTCCAAAAATATTACCTTTATTCGTTGAATAATTTTTTATATCTTCTGATAGACCAGAATCTCTAAGAAATTGTTGATCTTTAATAGTCTGTTTACTTCCAGGAATAATAAGAAAATCATATTGATTTAAATTTTGAGATTCCATTACCCATTTGATTAATATTGATTCTTCATTTTCTAATGGATCAAAATCTGAAAAGTTACTAATAGATGGCAATTTAATAATTCCAACCTTTATTTCAGGGTTGGTAACAGATGATTTTTTTTCTAATAAATCTAAAGAATCCTCTGGAGGGAATTTATCATCTAACCAAGGAATTATTCCTAAAACAGGGATTTTTGTTTTGTTTTCTATCCATTTTTTACCTTCTTCAAATAATGAAAGGTCTCCTCTAAATCTGTTTATTAATATACCTTTAATGAGTTTTCTTTCGTCCGGTTTCATTAACTCAAGAGTTCCTATTATTTGAGCAAATACACCTCCTCTTTCGATATCAGTTACTAAAATGCAATTCGCATTTAAATACTTTGCAACTCTTAAGTTCGTAAGGTCTCTGTGAATTAAATTCATTTCTACAGGACTTCCTGCCCCCTCAATAATTAAACGACAATTTGGGTGTTTTTCATATATTGAATTCAAACCTTTTTTTATTATTTCCCATCCAGAGGAAAACCAATCTTTGTAGTAATCTTTTGCTGTTGTAATACCCATACTTCTTCCTAAATGAATGACTTCACTAGTTGAATTGCCTTGTGGTTTTAATAGGATAGGATTCATCTCCGAAGAAGGAATCATCCCGCAAGCAAATGCTTGTAAAGCTTGAGAAAATGCCATCTCTCCACCATTCCAATCAACCCATGCATTGTTACTCATATTTTGACCTTTAAAAGGTATTGGTTCTTCTCCTGAATTTTTAAGAATCCTGCCTATGGCCGTAACTGTTAAAGATTTACCTGCCCCGCTAGATGTACCTAAAACCATTAAGGGCTTTTTAATAGGTTGTAGTTTTTCTATTAATTCCATTAGTAATTTATATTAATCTTGAAATTTATTAATAAGTAAATTGAATTATAATTAGATAAAAAGTTTGTGTTAATTCTAGCTTCTGCTTCTCAATCTAGAAAGAAATTACTAGAAAATTCTCAAATCGAATTTATTCAAATATCAAGTAATTTTGATGAAGATTTAGTAAAAGAGAAAGATATATCTAATTTAACTCTCGAATTGTCTTTTCAAAAAGCTAGTAGTATTGCTCTTAATATCCAAGAAATAGACTTACCAGAAAAGTTTAATTATAGTTCTGTCGAAATTCTTGGTTGTGATTCAATATTCGAATTTAATGGAAGACCTTTCGGAAAACCATCAGATAAAGAAGAGGCATATCGAAGATGGTCACAAATGTCTGGAGAATTTGGTTTTCTCCATACGGGACATACATTACTTTTTAGTACTTTTGACTCAAGTTCAAAAATACTACAAGTGACAAAGAAAATTAAAAAAACAGTAAGTTCTAAAGTATATTTTTCTAAATTACAAGATGAAGAGATAAAAAATTATGTTGACTCTCTTGAACCTTTATATTGTGCTGGAGGATTTGCTTTAGAGGGAAAGGGAGGTAAATATATCGAAAGGATAGATGGTTGTTTTAGTAATGTAATGGGTTTAAGTTTGCCATGGCTTAGAAAGAGTCTAATTAAGGAGGGAATTTTCCCATAAAAAAAAGACCCTTAAAAAGGGTCCTTTGAAAATTGATTAGAGTTAATCAATATCTGGCATTTCTAGAGCTGGCTCACTCTTTCTGTCGATTCCTTTTTCGAAACCGGCAGCGGCTGCTCTAGCACGACCTGCATGCCAAAGGTGACCGATGAATGTAAACCATCCTAGGAAGAATTGAGCTGCAGCTAACCATTGTCTTAAGTTAACAAAGTTAACAGCATTAGGCTCAGTAATGATACCACCAACGGAGTTGATAGAAGCATTAGGTGCATGAGTCATATATTCAGCTGCTCTTCTAACTTGCCAAGGCTGAATATCATTTTGGATTTTCTCAAGGCTCAATCCATTAGGTCCTCTTAAAGGTTCTAACCATGGTCCTCTGAAATCCCAAAATCTCATTGTTTCACCACCAAATATAATTTCACCTGTAGGAGATCTCATGAGATACTTACCTAATCCTGTTGGTCCCATTGTTGAACCTACATTAGCTCCAATTCTTTGATCTCTCACAAGGAAAGTAAAGCTTTGGGCCTGTGAAGCTTCAGCGTTTGTTGGGCCATAGAATTCTGAAGGGTAAGCAGTGTTGTTGAACCAGATGAAAGTTGATGCAATAAAACTTGCAACGCAGATTCCACCAAGTGCATAACTTAGAAGACCTTCTCCATTCCAAATGAATGCTCTTCTAGCCCATCCAAAAGGTTTTGTAAAGATATGGAATAAACCACCAATAATTGCGGTTATACCAACGTAAACATGGCCTCCAACAATGTCTTCAATTGAGTTAACACCGATAATTGAACCAGCACCTCCCCACGGAGACCTAAATAGATAACCAAGGATTACTCTTGGATCTAAAGTTGGACTAACCAATCTAACTTCTCCTCCACCGGGAGCCCATGTGTCATAAGCACCACCGATAAACATCCAATCGGCTGCGAAAAATAAAGCACCAACTCCTAAAACTACTAGGTGATAACCCAATATGTTAGTCATTTGGTTTTTATCTCTCCAGTCAGTTGAAAAGAAAGGAAAATCTTGCTCGAGCTTTTCTGGACCAGCTAAAGAGTGATAAATTCCTCCAAAACCTAAAACTGCTGAGGAAATTAAATGTATAACACCTGCAACGAAGAAGGGATATACAGAAGTAACTTCACCACCAGGGCCAATTCCAAACCCAAACATTGCAACGTGAGGCATACAAATTAAGCCTTGTTCCCACATTGGTTTATCAAATGTGAAATGGCTTACTTCGAATAACATCATTGCTCCAGCCCAAAATACTATTAGGCCAGAGTGTGCAATGTGTGCTCCAAGTAAACGTCCAGATAAATTAATTAATCTGGCGTTACCTACGTACCAAGCGTAACCAGTTTCTTCAATACTCTGGTTAGGAGCTCTTAGTAAATTATTAAAGGGCGTTTCCACGCGGAAGAACCTCCTCAGGGAATACAAAGTTTTCGTGTGGTTGATCCACAGAAGACATCCATGCTCGCATACCTTCGTTCAGAAGTATATTCTTTGTGTAGAATGTTTCAAATTCTGGATCTTCTGCAGCTCTTATCTCTTGGCTAACGAAATCGTAAGCTCTTAAGTTAAGTGCTAAACCAACAATACCAATTGAAGATGTCCACATACCCATAACAGGTACAAATAGCATCAAGAAGTGAAGGAATCTCTTATTAGAGAAAGCAATACCAAAAATCTGGCTCCAAAATCTATTCGCTGTAATCATTGAATAGGTTTCTTCTTCTTGTGTTGGATCGAAAGCTCTGAAAGTTGAGCTTTGAACTTTGCCGTCTGTGTAAACACTTGTATCTTCATATAATGTGTTTTGAACTGTAGCTCCGTGGATAGCGCAAAGAAGTGCACCACCAAGAATTCCAGCAACACCCATCATGTGAAAAGGGTTAAGGGTAATATTGTGAAAACCTTGAATGAACAAGATATAACGGAAGATTGCAGCAACACCAAATGAAGGTGCAAAGAACCAACTATGTTGTCCTAGTGGGTATATAAGGAAAATACTTGTAAAAACTGCAATTACAGCTGAAAAAGCAAGTGCGTTGTAAGGTCTGATACCTACAAGACCAGCAATTTCAAATTGACGAAGCATGAAACCTATAAGGCCAAATACTCCATGTAATGCAACAAAGTTCCAAAGTCCACCAAGTTGTAGCCATCTTACGAAACTACCTTGGGCTTCTGGACCCCATAAAAATAGAAGACTGTGACCCATGGCATCTCCAGGGGTACTTACAGCTGCTGTCAAAAAGTTTGCTCCTTCAAGATATGAAGATGCAATACCATGTGTGTACCAAGAGGTAACAAATGTTGTTCCGACAAACCATCCACCAATTGCAAGATATGCACAAGGTAGAAGTAGTAAACCGGACCAACCAATAAATACAAACCTGTCGCGCTTTAACCAATCATCGAGGACATCAAACCATCCTCTTTGTGGTGCGCTTCCAACGGCGATCGTCATGAGAAATCGTTTTAAGCTTCGGGATACGATGAGACTGTAACAAAGATTGAGAGTAAAGTGGGGAAATATCTGTATATATGAAATGCCTTGTAAAGCTTTCCTAACTTTAATGCTAAAAATTAGGTATTAATACTCTATATTTATAATTATATTAGTAGGAATAGACATCTAGAATAAAAATATTATGCAATCAAATCTCTCTTCCTTTAACAAAATTGAACAAAAAATCAATGGTTCAAGAAAAATATCGAACTACCTTATTGGAGGAATGTTATCTATTGGCGGTATAGGTTTTATCTTAGCTGCGATCTCAAGCTATACAGGTAGAGATTTGCTCCCTTTGGGTAATCCTTCAACCTTACTTTTTATCCCTCAGGGAATAATAATGGGAGCTTATGGAGTAATAGCGAATTTGCTTAATATTTATTTATGGTATTTGGTTTTTATAAATTTCGGCTCAGGTTATAACTTTTTTGATAAAGATTCTCAATCTGTTGAAATTAAAAGAAAAGGATTATTTAAGGATATTGAAGTTAAATTAAGTTTTGATGAAATTAAGTCAGTAAAACTTGATATAAGTGAAGGATTTAATCCAAGAAGAAGAATTGCATTAGTTCTTAAAGGCAGAAAAAAAGCACTTCCTTTGAGTGGAGCAGGAGAACTTAAACCGTTGCTTCAAGTTGAAGAGGAAGGAGCAAGATTAGCCAAATTTCTAAATGTAAATTTGGAGGGCTTAAAATAATAAGATTTTATTTATTAAAACCACTTATATTTTTTAAGATATTTTTATTATTAATTACAGGTTGCAGTTATAAAAATACTTTTGATTCTAATTTTTATTGTAAAAAGTTTGATCTTAATTGTTTAAAAAAGAACCAAAGAGTAGTTTTTAAGACTTCAAAAGGTAATATTGATGTACAATTATATGGAAAAAATAAACCAGTTACAGTAAATAATTTTATTCAAAATGTAAATAAAAATATCTATAAAAATAAAAGGTTTTATAAGATAATTAATTTTCCTCAAGTTAAAGTAATTCATTCAGGTATTTACCCAGAAAAAAATTATTACAAAAAAGAAAATCAAAACTTAAACAAACTAAGAAGAAATATTCCCTTGGAAATAAAATTAAAAAAAGAAATCGAACCAAAATATGGTTACCAAATTTTAGATCCTGCAGGAATTGTAACTTTGACTAACTTTTTTGAAAAGGGATCTTTAGCGATGGTGAAAAGTGGAGAAAGGAATTCTTCTTCTACAGAGTTTTTCTTTGTAACTAATAAATTCCCCGAATTAGATGGAAGATATTCAATCTTTGGAAAAGTTGTTAAAGGAATAGAAGTATTACAGGAAATAGATAGAGAAGACTTGATTTATGAAATCATAATTTCTAATTAAATCTCTAAAGAGTATTTATTTATTTTTAACATTTCAGTATTTACTCCAGAAGATCGCTTAAGAGCAACTTTTCCTGTTCTTGCAATTTCAAGTATTCCATATGGTTCAAGAAGCTTTTCCAAAGCAACTAATTTTCCTGGATCTCCCACCACTTCAAGGGTTAAAGCAATATCTGACACATCTACTACTTTTGCTCTAAATATTTGAACGATATCTAAAATATTACTTCTAGTATCTTCTTTTGACGATACTTTGAGAAGCATTAATTCCCTTTCAACTGCAGCAAGGTTTGTAAAATCAACGACTCCAAGAACATTAAATAATTTATTAAGCTGTTTTGTCATTTGTTGAAGGGTTTCATTATCACCCTCTACTACCATTGTTAATCTTGAAATCCCCTTAGTTTCTGCAGGCCCAACAGCGAGACTATCGATATTAAAACCTCTTCTAGCAAATAGACCTGAGATTCTACTTAATGCCCCTGATTCGTCTTCAACAAGTACTGATAATGTATGTTTCATATTTTAATAGGTTTTTAAGTCTCTAATCCATTCATAAGAAATTTTATTAAATAATGAAGGATCTTCATCATGAACACAATGGCCTGAATTGGATATTATTTTCAATTCTACCCATCTATGGAATTTTGCAATCTTTTTGCCAAGAAATAAAGGTATGAAATTATCCTTTTCTCCCCACAACAATAAAAAAGGAATTTTTTTTGAAAGACTAAGTTGTTCCAAAAGGTATGAGGCCTTTAACTTATCTCCCCTTGTTGCCATACCAATGCACATAGCTCTTAGTGCTCTTGCCGAAGTCTTCCTTAAAACTGGTTTACTTACAATATTTATTAATTCTTTATCTACTTTATCTTTTTTGAAATATGCAGAATTAAGTCCTAATTTTATTATTCCCAATTTACTTATTAAAAATAGAACTATTTCTAAAGGAAATATTCTGAAAAATATTTTTATAAGTTTGATTCTAAATTTTTCAAAAATCGAATTAAGTTCTGATTCCTTTTTTTTAATTACTAGAGGATCTGGGAGAGGAGATGCGATAACTGATAATATTTCATTCTTTATATAGACTGCGCATGTTAAAGCTACTAAAGAACCTAAAGAATTTCCTATTAGAATTATCTTCTTAGAAGTCTTTGGCCTGATTACTTGTTTAATAAAATCACTGACTTGATTACACCAAACTCCATTATCTAATTTCTCTATGTCTTTAATTCCTGGCTGTGCTGAATTGCCAAATCCAATTAAATCTATTGAGTAAACAGAATATCCTTTTTGTGCAAAGTAGGAAGAATTATTTCTCCAATGTTTACTACTTGCTCCGAACCCGTGAAGCAAAATCATTGGATGTGTATTATCTTCACCTTTAACACTCCAAAAAATTTTAAATCCATTCCAATTCCAATAATTAGATTCGTTTCCTTCATGCAATTTATCTATAGAGTTCATAAGAATTACCCCCTCTGTCCCTCTATTAAATAATTTAAAGATATTTGCATTAGTTCTTTTTTCTACAAAAAAATGCATATAAACGTTAAATTATAATAGTTGATTAAGTTTCCTATGGCTAAAGAAATTTTTAGTATTGCTGCTGTATTTTGGATATTGATACCAATTGGATTGGTTGGTGGTGCATTATTATTAAAATTTCAAGGAGATTGATTCTCACGAATACTATAGAAAGTGAGTTAATCTCGGAAAGTTAAGTACATCCTTACGTATGAAGATTCTTTTAGTAGGTGCAACAGGAACTCTTGGTAGGCAGATAGCAAAGCAAGCTATTGAAGAAGGGCATGAAGTTAGATGTTTCGTTAGGAATCCAAGGAAAGCTTCTTTTCTTCAAGAATGGGGTTGTGAACTTACAAAGGGAAATTTACTAAACTCTGGAGATATAGATTATGCTCTACAAGACATTGAAGTAGTTATTGATAGCGCAACTGGGAGACCCGAAGATTCCAAAAGTATATATGAAACTGACTGGGACGGTAAACTTAATCTTTTTAATGCTTGTGAATCGAAAAAAATAAAAAGGGTTATTTTTCTCTCAATTTTATCAACAGAAAAGTTTAGAAATGTACCCTTAATGGATGTTAAGTATTGCACCGAAAAACTTCTAGAGAAATCTAATTTTGACTATACAATTTTCAAATGCGCTGCTTTTATGCAAGGCGTCATTAGTCAATTCGCCATACCTGTGTTAGACAGTCAAGCCGTCTGGATGAGTGGCACCCCAACTAAAATCGCGTATATGAACACCCAAGATATGGCTAAAATTATTGTTTCATCTATAAATAAGCCAAAATCTTATAAGCTTTCACTTCCTTTAGTTGGACCAAAGGCTTGGAATTCTGATGAAGTAATTTCTTTATGCGAAAAATATAGTAATAAGAAAGCAAAGATTTTTAGAGTTTCGCCTTTTCTAATAAAAGCAACTCAGAATGTGGTTTCATTTTTTCAAGATGCACTGAATATTTCTGAGAGATTGGCCTTCGCTGAAGTTACTAGTAGTGGAGTCCCCTTAGACGCTGATATGAGTAATACTTATGAAGTGTTAGAACTTAAAAAAGAAGATTCTACTTCTCTAGAAAGTTACATTAAAGAATATTATCAGCAGATTTTAAAAAGACTTAAAGAGATGGAAGCTGATCTAAATATTGAAGAAAAAAAGAGACTTCCTTTCTAAGGTTGCATTAGATAAATTCTATAGTATATTTGTACTATAAGTAACTATTCTGATGTCAATTTCTAAATCAAAAAATCTTGAACGTAAGTTAAATAATATCGCTCAAGAGGCAACTAACGAATTAAACAATGTTTGTGGTTCATCTTTATGGGAGAGTTTGGGATTTGTCTTTTTCGATCAACTAGAGGATCCTGAAAAAATTGCAAAGGCAAATTTTTATTATGGTCAGTTACAAATAATTAATGAAATCAAATTTTTTGTATAAATTAAAAATCTTTGAAATTAACGTAATTCTTCTGAAGCAAATATGTTGAGGTAAATTTTGTTTATTCTTTTCTGATAATATAAATCTAGAAAATAAATTATTTAATGATCGAAACATCCGGTGTGATAGAAAAAGAACAAGGAAATGGTTTTTATTTGGTTACTTTAGAGCAACCTGAAGGACACCAATGTTTATGCAGAGCAGCAGGAAAGTTAACTAAATTTAGAATTAAATTATTAGCCGGAGATAAAGTACTGGTGGAGATAAGTCCTTATGATCTAACAAGAGGAAGGATCACCTATCGTGAAAGAAATGCAGGAGGTGGTGGCCCAAGAACTGGAAATTCTAAAAATAATGCAAGAAGGAAATAAATAATAAATAATTTCCTCAGATGATATTTTGTATCGCTTCTTTGAATTCACTACGTTGTTTAACACCCTGCCACTGTTTTTTAAGTAATTTGTCTTTAAATAGTTGTATTGTAGGAGTTCCATTTATTCCTGCTTGTTTAGCGATCTCTTGATCTTTATCTATATCAATTTCTATACCTTGTACAGCTCCATCAAATTCCTTAATCACTCTTTTAAGTTGTGGTTTTAATACATGGCATGGCCCACAACTTGGTGAGCTAAAAATTACTAATATTGGTTTATTACTCTCATGATAAAGCTTCCTCAGTGCGTAACTACCTTTTTGCCACTCGGAATTTAAATCGAAAGTATCTTCATTTGTCTCCTCTTCATTAAAACTTGATGTAGACAATGTTTTCTCTGGTTCGATTGTTTCTCTAACAATTATTTTTGATAAATTCTTCTCTGCTAACCATCTCTCAGCAGCTAATGCTGCCATGCATCCTGTTCCAGCAGCTGTAACCCCTTGTCTCCACTCAGAATCTACAACATCGCCAGCCGCAAATATACCCTCTATTGAAGTTTCTGGTCTTCCTGAATTACAAGCAATATATCCTTTTTTATTTAATTCAATTTTATTATTTAAAAACTTTGTATTGGGTGTGTGTCCAATAGCATAAAAAAGTCCTTTAACTTTAATTTCGACGTTACCTTTTTGTGAATTAATGGTTTCAACGTTTTCAAGCCAATCAGTACCATTAGCTTTCTCTACTTTTGTGTTCCAGTGTATTTCAATCTTTGAATTAGCTTTTACTCTATCTATCATTGCTGCACTAGCTCTCAGTTTTTCGGATCTAACGAGTAAATGCACTTTACTACCATACTTTGTGAGATATGCAGCTTCTTCACATGCAGAATCTCCGCCTCCAATAACTGCTAATTCTTCATCTCTAAACTGTGGCGTCGCTCCATCACAAATTGCGCAAGCACTTATCCCTTTGCTCCAAAATTTATCTTCATTTATAACACCTAACCTATTAGCACTTGCGCCAGTTGCGATAATAATTGAATTGGATTTAATGCTTCCTTCTAAGGTTTTTAACTCAAAAGGACTTTTGCTGGTATCAATTGAAATAACATCACTTTCATATAAATTTGTACCCCATCTTTCGGCTTGAGCTTTCATTAAATCCATTAATTCAGGACCTAATACTCCATCAGGAAAACCTGGATAGTTTTCAACGAATGTAGTCGTCATTAATTGACCACCTGGAATTCCACCAGAATTAAATCCCGTTACTAAAAGAGGTTGAAGGTTTGCACGGGCTGCATATATAGCAGCTGTATAACCTGCTGGACCAGAGCCTATTATCACTAAATTTTCTACATTGTCCTCTTTCACTTTTGTTTCCATTAAAATATTTAATTTCTCTAATATTAATCAATTAGCCCTACTTATGAAGGTCGGATTTCACTCGATTAAGTTCTCATTTGTCTTTTGATTTAATAATTCTTTTAATTCATTAGGAAAATTTAATACAGAACTTTTTAGGTTTTTATTATCTTCCCCAATATGCAATATCCATTCTCTGAACTCCTCTGCAATTGCGTAACTATCCTCGTATTTTTCAAGAGTATCCATTACGGAAATTCTGTTGGTTGCCCAACAGGTTGCTACATCAATTCTTTTTCTTATAAAATTAGACATTTCCTGATTTGGAATTGAGTATAGATAAGCATATGGATTGCTTTAATAATTGTCTAATAAGTTACAACTTTGTACTTTCAAACAATAATTTAATAATTAGTTAATATTTGTCCCTGTATTTGCAGTGAATATTAAAAAAATATAAAGAATTAGGTCTAAACTGCCTCTGTATGATTCACGAGTAACCTTTCAACTTCATCAAATCCTTCTTTTGCTGAATTTATTGCAAGCTCCTCGCTAACTTTTTCTTCAGAAACTAATTTTGAAGATATTTTTCTTAAAAGAATTTCTTTTTTATCTCTTAATGAAATAACTATTTCCTCTTCAATAATAGACTTTATAGCTTTAGAAATTATTTTTTTATCATTCGCTTCTTCAAATGTGCCCTGTACGAGTTCTTGAATGAATAATCTATGCACCTCACTGCTTCTAAGAAAACTTTCAGTAGCATTTATGATTCCCTCAACAAGAGCTTCATCAGGTTCAGATTCATTTTCGGCTAATTTAAATTCCCAATCTAGGTGTCTTCTTTGCCATCCTGATGAATGAAGGCTAGGCATTACTGTTTGAGAATAGGTGTCAACTGACATTTCATAAATTCTTTCAGCTAGTTTTTCACACCAGTCTTTACCATGTTTTTCTAAGTTTCTCTGCATGGTTTGTCTTGGAACAGCATGGCCGCCATGATGACTATGACAAACTCCATCTGGGCATTCGATAGCTTTTATGCTCATTAGATTTTTAATACTTATATATTTTTCATAGCCATGATTTTAAAAAAAAAATATATTTTTAACAAAACTCAAACTCCAAGACTTTTGACTTTATTCAAATTATCTTTAGTATGTTTAAAACTACTATAAATTGATTAAGATACTCATTCCTATTGAAACAGCCTCTGGAGAGAGAAGAGTCTCAGCTACTCCCTCAGCTGTAAAAAAATTAAAAGGTCTTGGATGCGAAGTTTTTGTGGAAAGTTCAGCAGGAGAACTATCAGGGTTCAATGACACTTTATACAAAGAATCTGGAGGGGAAATTGTTAGTGAATCTAATATAAATATTTGGGAGAATGCGGATGTTATTTTTTGTGTTCAAACCCCTTCTGAATCTAATTTAGGCAAGTTAAAAAAAGGTGCTATTCTGCTAGGCCTTTTAAATCCATATGCTAATGAAAAACTTCAAAATATTATAACTAGTAAGAAGATCTCAGCATTATCAATGGAATTACTTCCAAGGATTAGTAGAGCTCAATCATCGGATGTACTTTCCTCTCAAGCCAATATCGCAGGATATAAAGCAGTTCTTTTAGCAGCAAGTGAACTTGATAGATATTTTCCGATGCTTATGACTGCAGCAGGAACTGTACAGCCTGCGAAAGTTGTTGTTCTTGGTGGAGGAGTTGCAGGATTGCAGGCAGTTGCTACTGCAAAAAGACTTGGAGCTATTGTTTTTGTGTCAGATATTAGGCCAGCTGTAAAAGAGCAAGTTGAGTCTCTAGGAGCAAGATTTATAGAACTTCCTGAAATTGACGAAAAACCAGGGGAATCAGGTGGTTATGCAAAATCAGTTACCCCTGAATTCCTATCTAAACAAAAGGCTACGTTAACTAAATATTTATCCGAAGCAGATGTTGCTGTTTGTACTGCACAAGTCTTAGGTAAAAAAGCTCCTGTTTTAATCGATTCTCATATGATTGAAAAGATGCGACCTGGAGCAGTAGTAATTGATTTGGCCGTATCTCAAGGTGGCAATTGTGAAGGAACAAAATCTAATGAAACCATTATTAGGAATGGTATAAAGCTTATAGGGGCTGGAGAGTTGCCATCATCTGTTCCATATGATGCAAGTACACTTTATGCTAAGAACCTAACATCCCTGATTACACCTTTCATAAAAGATGGTGTAATTAATCTAGACAAAGAGGATGAATTAATCTCTGGCTGTTTATTAAGTAATGAAGGAGTTATCCTTCAAAATAAAGTTTTTGAAAATTGAGGTCTTAATTAAATTATGAATTTTGATAGCTTGCTCTGGGTTTTGTTACTTGGAAGTTTATTAGGTCTGGAGTTAATAGGAAAAGTACCTCCAACACTTCATACACCTTTAATGAGTGGAGCAAATGCTATCTCAGGCATAACTATGTTGGCAGCATTAACTGCAATTATAAAAGCAGAGCCAAATAGTCCATTATTAATAATCGGATCAATATCTCTTGGATTTGCTCTTTTTAACGTTGTAGGTGGGTTTTTTGTAACGGACAGAATGCTTGCCATGTTTAGTCGCAAACCTACAAAAAAAAATAAATAATTAATTATTTAAAATGAATCTTCCTGATATTATTAAATTCGTTATAGATCTTCTAGCAGTTCTTTTATTAGCACTTGGAATAAAGGGGTTATCAAAAGTTAGGTCTGCGAGAGAGGCTAATATATTAGCAGCATTCGCTATGCTGCTTTCTGTAGTGGGTCTACTCTCATACTATTTAGGTACTTCTGGAATCCCTTCTCAATCATGGGCATGGATCATTATTGGATCTTTAGTTGGAAGTTTATTTGGAATTTTGCTTGCCAAGAAGGTTCCAATGACATCAATGCCAGAGACTGTAGCTTTGTTCAATGGTTTTGGTGGAATGTCTTCTCTATTGGTAGCCATTGGGGCTTTTTTATTCCCTTTTAATGAAGTAGCAAAAGTAGGATCTTTAGAGCCTTTTATTAATGATGCTTCAATTTCAGTTTCAATATTTGTTGGTGCTATTACTTTTTCAGGTTCAATCGTGGCAATGGCTAAATTACAAGGTTGGCTGTCCACCCCTGGATGGACTCAGGTTAAAGCTAGGCATTTTGTAAACATTGTTTTTGGAGTGACTTCACTGATATCTTTCATATACCTAATAAGCGGGAATGTTAGCTCGATTTGGCTTTTAGTTATAGCCTCTACTATTTTAGGAATTGGGGTAACTTTGCCAATTGGTGGTGCAGACATGCCTGTTGTTATATCTCTTTTAAATAGCTATTCAGGTATCGCAGCTGCAGCTGCAGGTTTCGTTGTAGATAGTCAGCTTTTAATTGTGGCTGGAGCAATGGTGGGAGCAGCAGGCTTGATATTAACTCAGGTAATGTGCAAAGGTATGAACAGATCTCTGATTTCTGTGCTTTTTGGAGGCTCTTTATCTGCACAAACTACTACATCTTCTGGATCAGGGGAATATACGAATATAACTTCCTGTAGTGTTGAAGAATGTGCCTTAACATTAGAGGCAGCAAATAGGGTAATCGTTGTTCCTGGTTATGGTCTTGCCGTGGCTCAAGCTCAACATACTTTGAGAGAAGTAACAAAAAAACTAGAACAAAATGGTATTGAAGTTCTATATGCGATTCATCCTGTAGCAGGTAGAATGCCAGGACATATGAATGTTCTATTGGCAGAAGCAGATGTTCCTTATGAGCAACTCAAAGAAATGGACATTGTTAACCCTGAATTCCCAGCAACAGATGTTGTTTTGGTATTAGGAGCAAATGATGTTGTTAATCCCCAAGCAAAAAATGACAAGAGTTCTCCTTTATATGGAATGCCTGTTCTTGATGTACAAGAAGCAAGAACAGTTTTTGTAATAAAAAGAGGAATGAGCGCTGGTTATTCGGGGATAAAAAATGATTTGTTTGACTTGCCAAATACATCTATGGTTTTTGGGGATGCCAAAAAAGTTTTAAGTGAGTTAATTGGGGAATTAAAGGATCTAGGAATTGGGGATAAATAGTAATATCTCATTTAAGTTCTCAGACTATATAAACAAAAGACCTTTTAAGCAGGCTTTTCCTTGGATTGGAGGGGACCTTCAAACTTTAAGAGATACATTTATTTTTGATTTCCTCCAAGCTAAAACAAATAAAAAAATACTTTTACCAATAAATAATATCCTCTCAGAAAAATTTGAGGGCGATTATCTCTTAGGGTTATTAGAGTTGCCAGAAAACTTTGATTGTTTAAAAGGTATTGTGCTTACTACTCATGGATTAGGAGGATCTACTAGGCGTTTTGGTTTAAAACGAATTGCTAGAAAATTAGTAAATAATGGATTTGGAGTTCTTAAATTAAATCTTAGAGGAGCTGGTTCAGCAAGATATTTGGCAAAAGGGAATTATTCCGCAAGATGTTCGAATGATATTATTTTGGCGCTTAAAAATTTTAGACAAATTCTTAATTCTGAATTTAAAGATTCTTTAAAAAATAAAGAGGATATTCC
This sequence comes from Prochlorococcus sp. AG-469-F22, assembly GCA_003211655.1. Classification (GTDB taxonomy): domain Bacteria; phylum Cyanobacteriota; class Cyanobacteriia; order PCC-6307; family Cyanobiaceae; genus Prochlorococcus_A. The sequence continues at coordinate 28,602 of QCSC01000008.1, forward strand.
TATATTTGGAGTTGGATTATCTCTTGGAGGAACTATTCTTCTTAATGCCTGCTTAGACTTTAGCTCAAAAAATAGTAGAAAATTATTAGATGGATTGGCTTGCGTTAGTAGCCCTTTAGATTTACTATCTTGCAGCAATTGTATAGAAAGACCTCGAAATTTTTTATATCAAAAGTGGTTAATGCAACGTTTGAAAAAGCAATTATGGGATGGATGTAAAAATGAAGGGATTTTATTTCCTAAAAGTAGCTTGAGTAAAAGAATTAAAGGTTTAAAAACGATAGGAGAATTTGATGCAAATTTCACTGCACCTAGTTGGGGTTTCAAATCTTTAGAGGATTATTATTATCAATCTTCACCTATATTTAGGATTCAAAATTTAATTAAGAATCTTCCCCCTACTCTTTTAATTCATGCTAAGGATGATCCTTGGGTTCCATATCAATCTACTTTAAATTTGAAAAATTCTTTGAATGAATCATTAGATAAATTAACTATCCTAATTACTAACAAAGGGGGGCATAATGGTTTTCATTCTCATTATGGTTGTTGGTCTGATGAAGCAGTAAAGAATTGGCTTCTAAGCATTTAAAAAAAATATATCTTAAAAATTATTTTTCAAAAGGAGTTTTTTTGAAAATCCACTTTTCGATTGGATTACCATTAATTACATGAGAGGTGAAAATTTCTGATACTTTTTTTGGAGAAACTTTTTCATACCAAATTCCATCTGGCCATATAAGAAGAATTGGTCCGTTTTTACATATCCTTAAACAATCCACTTTAGATCTCATTATTTGAATATTTCTTGAAGAAGAATCATTCTCATAATTTTTTAAAGTCTTTTTAAGACATTCCCAAGTCTTATTACCTTCATCACCTTTAAAACATTTTTGTTTTGTAGGAGTTGCACAAAGTAATAAGTGCTTGTGAACGTTCACTTTTTTAACCTATCTTGATATATTTTTTGCCTTTTTTTATCTCTTCTTGAACAAAAATCCTGGCCCAATTATCGACTTCTAGAATATCTTCTAATTTTGGATTTAAGTTGAGTTTATTCAAATGTGATTCACAAGTTTTATTTATAAAGATAGGAATTTCTTGAAAAGAAATTTTTTCTTTTAGAAATTGATCAACTGCCATTTCATTTGCAGCATTAAGTACTGCAGGCATTGTTCCTGAACATTTCCCTGCTGAGTATGCAAGTCCCATGCATGGATATTTTACTTCGTCCGGTTTTTTAAATGTAAGTTGCCCAATCTCAGTTAAATTAAATCTTTTCCAATTTGTTTTGAATCTTTCTGGCCAACTCATTGCATATAAAATTGGGAGCTTCATATCAGGCCATCCTAATTGAGCTAGGACAGAAGAATCTTCCATCTCAATCATTGAATGAATAATACTTTGAGGATGTATAACAATTTCAATATTTTCGTAGGACGTCCCAAACAGATAATGTGCTTCAATAACCTCTAATCCTTTGTTCATAAGAGTGGCAGAATCTACAGTTATTTTTCTTCCCATACTCCAATTTGGATGGGAAGTAGCATCTTCCACTGTGACATTTTTTAAATCCTCTACTGCCCAATCTCTAAAAGCACCTCCTGATGCTGTTAAATGAATAGCTTTTAAACCATTTGGGATTTGACCAGTTGAAAAATCGGCATTTTCATAATTAGGCAATCCTTGTATGCATTGAAAGATAGCTGAATGCTCAGAGTCTGCAGGTAAAAGTCTACTTTTATTTTCCTTTAAAGCAGGTATAACAATCGACCCCGCTGCAATTAAGGTTTCTTTATTGGCGAGCGCAATATTTTTACCAGCCTTAATTGCTGACATCGTTGGAATAAGTCCAGCACATCCTACTATCCCAGTAATTACTGTATCGGCAGAATCCCATGCTGCTACTAAATTAATTGCCTCTCGACCACCTAAAACTATTGGAGGATTACTTATTCCTAAATTGTTAATATTATTTTTTAAATCTGTTAAAAGATTTTCATCCTCTATAGCAATAACTTCTGGTTTATGTTGACTAACTTGCCCCGTCAATAAGTCTATATTTCTCCCTGCTGAAAGAGCCACCACTTTGAATTTATCAGGAAGTTCACTTACTATTTCGAGAGTTTGAGTTCCAATTGAACCTGTAGAACCCAGCACAGTGATGTATTTCAATGTTCTCTAATATTTATAATATTTTCCCACTTAAAGGTGAATTTAAAAAATAAAAAATTTAAATTGGTTTTTTTCTTAAAATTTAGATCCTGACCCATGTTGTAAGCTCAGGGGAATGATCTATGAGTTCTACGCCTTTTCCCTTTAATGAATCTCTTATTTTATCGGCTTCTGCATAATCTTTTTCCTTTTTTGCTATCAATCTTTTATTAATAAGGGATAATATTTGATCTTCGTTGATTCTGTTTTCGATTATTATTTTTTCTTTTTTTAATCCAAGCACTTCGGTCAGTTCTTCTAATGTTTTAAAAGTTTCTCTAAGGTGAAACTTTTCATTAGTATTTATTTCAAGACTTTTAATTCTTTGGAATTGATTTATAAAGTTTTTTAGTGGTTTAGCTAATTCATAAATGATTGCTATTGCTCCTGCTGTATTAAGGTCGTTATTTAAAGCATTAGTAAACTTTATCTTTTTTTGAGATAGTTCATAATTGATTATATCTTTATATTTTTCTTCAATAAATTCATTCGTTTCATTTACCATGATCGATAAATTTTCTTTTTTAGTAATATCAAAAAAAGAAAGAGCAACATTAATATTTTTCCATGCTTCGGAGGCACTTTTCAACGCCTCATCGGTAAAATCGAGTGGCTTTCTATAGTTTACGGTTAAAACAAAATATCTTAGGGTCATCGGACTTGTCCCTGAATCTAACAAGTCTCTTATGGTAGTAAAGTTTTTCAAAGATTTACTCATCTTTTGTCCGTTTACATTGACCATTCCGTTATGAAGCCAATAGTTTGCAAGCTTTTTATTATTAGCTGATTCTGATTGTGCAATCTCATTTTCATGGTGAGGAAAAATAAGATCAGAACCTCCTAAATGGATATCAATTGTTTCTCCTAATTCATCTTTTACCATCGCAGAACATTCAATATGCCATCCTGGTCTACCTTTCCCCCAAGGCGAATCAAAAGATGGTTCATTCTCTTTTGCTTTTTTCCAAAGAGCAAAATCTTGAGGATTATCTTTTTTATTACTTTCATCTTTAGTCATCCTGCCTTGTTGATTTATATTTTGCTCTAGGATATTTTGATTACTTAGTTTTCCATAATTTTTATTTTTAAAAACAGAATAATAAACGTCTCCACCTCTGGCATATGCAAAACCTTTATCCTCAAGAACTTTTATAAATGAACAAATATTGCAAATATGATTTGTAGCTTTTGGCATGCTATCTGGCCTCATGATTCCTAGGACATCCATGTCCTTATGGAATTCAGTAATATTTTTTTCTGAAACCTCTCTCATAGAGCTATTTTCTTCTTTTGCTCTTTTTAAAATCTTATCGTCGATATCAGTAAAATTTTGTACATACTTAACTTTATAATCACTATAAATTAAGAATCTTCTCAAGATATCCCAAGCTATATAACTTCTTGCATGCCCAAGATGACATAAATCATAAACAGTTACACCACAACAGTATATCTTTACTACTTCATCTATTGGTTTAAAGACTTCAATGTTTTTGCTTAAAGTATTAAATAATTTGATCATATTAAAAAAGTATTTACTTTCAGATTATTTGGTTTCCATCCAGTTATTTCCAACTCCGATATCGACGAGAAGTGGTACGTTTAATTTTACACAATCTTCCATAGTTTCTTTTACTAAACGCTTTGTGATTTCTAAGAAATCTGGTTGGACCTCGAATAACAATTCATCATGAACCTGTAAAAGCATTTTAGCTGGAATTTTCATCTCTAATAATTTTTTGTTTAATTGAACCATAGCTATTTTAATAATGTCAGCACTAGAACCTTGAATAGGGGCATTTGCGGCGGCTCTTAACGACTGAGCCTCCATTCCTGCTTTCCTAGCAGTTTGCAAATCTATTTCATAAGGATCTTTACCTATTAATCTACCAAGTCCATTTTTATCAAATTTAAATTCTCTCTTCCTTCCAAAAATTGTCTCTACAAAACCTTTCGAGAGAGCAAGCCTTTCTTGAAGTTCTAGAAATTTAAAAATTTTGGCATACCTTTCTTTATATTTAATCAAAAATTCTTTTGCTTCAGTCGTACTTACCCCAGTAGAGCGTGCAAATTTTTTTATTCCCATTCCATAAATAACTCCAAAATTAATGGTTTTACCAACTCTTCTTTCCTCAGAATTGATGTCTTCCTTTTCAAAAATCAATCGTGCTGTTAGAGAGTGAATATCATCATTTTTGTGAAATGCATTTATAAGGATTTCTTCATTAGCTAGGTGAGCAAGTATTCTTAATTCAATTTGCGAATAATCTGCTGATAGTAATTTCCAACCTTTTTCTGGCAAGAAGGCTTTTCTTATTCTTCTACTGAATTCTGTTCTGACAGGGATATTCTGAAGATTTGGATTACTACTGCTTAATCTCCCAGTGGCGGTAGCTGCTTGGTTGAAGTTAGTATGAACTCTTCCAGTTTTTTCACTAATAAGGTTGGGAAGAGCATCAATATATGTACTTAAAAGTTTACTATGAGTTCTATGTTTTATTAGATAGGGAATTATCTCATGTTCATCTATTAATCTTTCAAGAACAACGGCATCAGTACTCCAACCTGTTTTTGTTTTCCTTGATTTTTTTTTATCAAGATTTAACTTCTCAAACAATATTTCACCAAGTTGTTTTGGAGAAGATAAATTAAATTCTTGCTTGGCTATTTCAAAAACATTTTCTTCAATATTTTCTAGTGTACTTTTTAATTCTTCAGAAAGTTCATTTAAATATGTGATATCTATTCTGATACCATTCATCTCCATTTCTGATAAGACTGGCTCTAAAGGTAATTCGATTTCTTTAAATAATTTTGTTAAATCCTTATTTTCATTATTAAATCGTTCTTTAAAAATTTTCGCGATCTTGAAAGTTAGAAATACATCATAACCACAGTAAATACTTGCATTATTAATGCCCACAAATGAAAAATCTTTATTCTTTCCAACTGTTTCTTTAAAAGTTGGGGGCTTAAATCCAAATTCTCTAAAACTAATTTCACTTAAGCCATGTTTTTCGTGATTATTGAGAATGTAGTCTGCTAATAGGGTATCAAAAGTAACTCCTTTAAGATTTAGCCCATGGTTATAAAATATTTGTCTATCAAACTTACAATTTTGAAGTGTTTTTTCTTTCTCTGGACTTTCTAGCCAAGATTTTAAATTAAAGAATACATCTTCAATTGCTAATTGATTTATCTCATCTTTTTGCGATTGATGACCAAGAGGTATATAAAATAGATCATTACTTTCTTCGCCAAGACAAAAACCTATACCAACAAGTTCTGCATCTAGAGGATTTAAACTATTTGTCTCTGTGTCTAAGGCAACGATCTCATTCGTAATCTCTAATCTTTTAACTAATTGATCTAGTAATTTAAAATTATTAACTATATTTACTTTGATTTTTGGGATTTTATTTTCTTTTTCTTCTAAATCTGTTGAAGTTAAAACTTTTGATTCTTTTTCCTTTTGTTTTCCTTCATTATTTTTATCAAAACCGCCTTTACTAAATGCTGAATTAAAAATATCAACTTGCCTCAGTAAAGTTGATAATTCAAGTTTTTGAAGCGATTCCGATAATGCAACTTGATTTATTTGATTTAGTTCATATCCATTGCTTAATACAAGAGGTACTTCAACATCTATCTTTGCTAAATCTCTTGATAGATAAGCATTGAATTTATCATTTTTTAGCTTTTCCTTAACAGCTCCTTTTATAAACCCCTGATATTTTTTATCTTCATCTTTTTGAATAGTATCCAAGGTTTTATAAATTCCGTCTAAGGTATCATTTTCTTTTAATAAATTAATTGCTGTTTTTGGCCCTACACCTTTTATTCCTGGAATATTATCAGAACTGTCACCAGTTAAGGCCTTTAGATCTACAACTCTTTCTGGATAAACTCCTAGTTTTTCTTTGACTCCATTTTCATTCATTAAAGTCGGATTACCACTTTTAGCATAAGGACCTCCTCCCATATAGAGAACATAAATATCTTTTTGATCATCAACTAGTTGAAATAAATCTCGATCCCCAGAAAGAATATTTACACACCAACCTTTTGAGGATGCATCATTAGCAATTGTTCCTAATAGATCATCAGCTTCGAATCCTGGAGATTTGAAAATAGGTAAATTAAGACTTTCTTTTAAGATGATTTCTAGTTGTTCAATATCTTGAAAAAAAACATCTGGAGCTACATCTCTATTAGCTTTATAATTTGGATCTAATTCATGTCTAAAAGTTGGTTTTTCTGTATCAAAAGTAATACAAACACCTTCAGCATTGATATTTTTGCAATTATCTAGAAGACTCTTTAAAAATCCATAGGTTACACTAGTTGGAAAACCATCTTTAGTTGTTAATCCCCCATCAACCCCTTTGCTAAATGCATAGAAGCTTCTAAAAGCTAAAGAATGGCCATCAACTAAAAGTAAAATTGGTTTTTTTGGGTCTTTGGATTTCAAACTCATTTTCTTTTATTAGCCCAAGGTGGAATATCAATAAAGATTTGTTCTCCTGGTCTTAAACCATCAATTATTGAAGTTTTATTTCCGCTACTAATACCTATTTCTATCTTTTCAAATTTAGGAGCATTATTTTTATCTACTTTTAAGACACCTTTTTCACCTTTTTCTGTGACAATCGAAACTGTCGGAACTAAGATTTTTTCTTCACTACTTTTAACTTTAAATTCAAGATCAGCGGTCATTCCAATTTTTATTTCCTCAAAAGTTTCTTTGAAGTTCAACGTTACTTCGAATGAAGTTACATTATTATCTTTTACGGCCCTTTCGGCTATTTTTTTTACTATTGCCCTGTATTTATTTGAGGGATAAGCTTCTATCCTTACAGATGCTTCTTGACCTGTTTGTATCCTTCCGATATCACTCTCTGGAACTTTGGCAATAATTTCAAGACCTTCTGATAATTCAAAAATAAAGTTTTTAGCTTTAGAGTCCGAACTTAAATTTGAACTAGGAGTAACGTAGGAGCCTATCTCTGCATATTTACCTGTTATTTTACCTTGATATGGAGCTTTTATTGAATAAAAATTTTTTTCAGCTTTTGCATCACTAAATTTCGCTTCGCTTGTGTTGTATTTGTTTTTGTAGCTTTCATAATCCTCTTTACTAACTGCTCCTTCTTTGAATAAAAATTCTCTTCTTAAATATTCAGATTTTTGTTTTTTAAAATTTAATTCAAGTTCTTCAAGCTTATAGATGAAATCTTCATCATCGAGAGTAGCCAAAATTTGACCCTTTTTTACGAGATCACCTTCTTCTACTTTAATTTCTTCTATTATGCCTTGTTTTCTTGGACCAATATTGCTTGTTCTAGTAGCCTTTACTTCTCCACTCGTGTTAATTGATTCAGAAAGAATCCCCTTTTCAACGGAAACTACAAAATTGGATATGTCTTTTGATTTGTTTTTCTTAAAAGAATTACTTAAAAAGACAAAAAAAGTTGCTAAGACAATTAATACAATCCCACTTTTTATGTTTAAATTCTTTTTTATTAAATTAAGCATATTTTTTAGTAAGCAAGCAATTAAGGATATTTAGAAACTATAGTGAATAATCGAAACGATTATGGTTAACTTATCCAAGGTTGGCTAAGTAAACTTTATATTACAAGAAGATTATTCCATGACTAATTTATCTATAAATTTTTTCAAATGTTAAAAGCCGGTATTATTGGATTGCCAAATGTTGGGAAATCAACTTTATTTAATGCACTAGTTAAAAATGCAAAAGCGCAAGCTGCAAACTTTCCCTTTTGTACCATAGAGCCAAATAAAGGTATTGTTTCAGTCCCTGATCAAAGACTGCAAGAGTTAGGTACTTTAAGTTTTAGTCAAAATATTATTCCCACAAAGATTGAATTTGTAGATATTGCTGGTCTTGTAAAAGGTGCAAGTAAAGGAGAAGGTTTAGGTAATAAATTCCTATCCAATATTAGAGAAGTTGATGCAATTGTTCATGTCGTGAGATGTTTTGAAGATACTGAGGTAATTCATGTTTCAGGGAAGATTGATCCTTTAGATGATATCGAGATTATTAATTTGGAGCTTAATTTGGCTGATTTATCTCAGCTCCAAAAAAGAAGAGAAAGAATTAAGAAACAAGTCAAAACAAGTAAAGAAGCGGCTCAAGAAGATTCTTTATTAGAAAAAATTGAGTATGAGTTACAAAAAGGTCTTTCGGTCAGGTCAATATCTT
>QCSC01000009.1 GCA_003211655.1 Prochlorococcus sp. AG-469-F22
TGGAGAAGTTCAGCAAGTAATCCCTCAAGCGTCTGAACTATTTAATGAGAATGATAAAGATAAATTATTATGGCTATTGGAAGGTCAAGTCTTATCTCAATCTGAGCTAGAAAGCTTGATTAAAATCTGTACTTCAGATAACAAACTAAAAATTGTTGTTGAAATGGGTGGTTCTAGAAAACTTGAATGGAAATCTTTAAATGATTACATATTGAATGAATTCTGAAATTGAGTTATTTAAAAAAAAATAAGAACCTATCAGATAAATGGGTTAAATTAATTTGCGGGGCGAGCAATGAAGATATTGTTGCCATAGAAGATTTAAGTGCTATTTATTCCGCTGCTGGAGTTGACTATATTGATGTTGCAGCTGACGAATCTATAGTTGAAGCAGCAAGAAATGGTATCAAATGGGCCAAAAAACTCTACGGTGCCTCTCCTGGATTGATGATAAGCATTAGTGATGGAAAGGATATACATTTTCGCAAAGCTAAATTTGATCCATTAAAGTGCCCTCTTAATTGTCCTAGGCCATGCGAAAGGATTTGCCCTACCTTTGCAATTGATTATTCTGGGGTAAAAGAAAATAAATGCTATGGATGTGGAAGATGTATAAATAGTTGTCCCCTAAATTTAATTTCTGAATATGAATATAAATTGTCAAATAATGACTTACCACAAACTCTACAAACAATAAAACCTGATGCAGTTGAAATTCATACGGAAATCAATAGGCTCGATTCTTTTATACAAGTTGCAAATATTCTCAAAACTTCAGGGATAGAATTAAAAAAAATATCTGTAAGTTGCGGATTAAATCAATCCCAAAAAGGACCAAAAGATCTTTTAAAAGCTCTCTGGGAAAGATATGAAATTCTTGTCGAACATAATGTGCCGCTTATTTGGCAACTAGATGGAAGACCTATGTCTGGGGATCTTGCTCCAGCAACAGGTAAGGATACAGTTAAATTATGGAATAATATAGGATCTCATCTTCCCCCAGGTTTAATTCAACTAGCAGGAGGAACAAATGGAAAAACTCATGAATTTTTGAAAATAAATAATTTCCCTGATGGAATTGCCTTTGGGAGTTCTGCTAGAAAAATAATGCAACCATTTATAGAAGATGCCAACAAAAATAATAAAAAATTATATGAATATCCAGAAAAAATGGCTTTAGCAATAAAAAAAGCACAAAAATTGCTTAACCCATGGAAAATCAGCTAATCCGCCTCTTTAATTAAATTAAAAAACAATTTCAGAAAATCTAGAATAAAAATTTAAATTTTTGATAGAAAAAAATCTAGTAATGTATTAAAATAAAAATTCATTGGGCCGTCGCCAAGTGGTAAGGCATCGGGTTTTGGTCTCGACATTCCTAGGTTCGAATCCTAGCGGCCCAGTTCTAAAACTTAGTTGAGTGAGCTCTCAGAAATTATTTCTATTTGATTTTGATGGGGTTATTGTTGATGGAATGAATGAATACTGGCACAGTTCATTATTAGCTTTAGAAAAATTTATAAATTCTCCACAAATCTTAATTGATCAAAATCTTTACAAACAAGTTTCAAATACTTTCATAGAAATTAGACCCTGGGTTAAATATGGATGGGAGATGTTAATCATTGTCCACCAAATTATCAAAAGTGAAGATCAACTAAACAATCAAAACAAAATCAATTTCCTAAATAAATATCATCAAAATTGTCAGAAAGTTTTATTAGAAAATTCTTGGGTTGCTGAAGATTTACAAAAATGTCTTGATAAAGCAAGAAAATATCAAATAGATAATGATTTTGACAATTGGGTAAAATTACATCAGCCATTTTATGAAGTTATAGTTTTTATAGAAAAATTAAAGAAAGAAAAAATCAAGACGGGAATCATAACAACGAAAGGAAAAATATTTGCAAGCAAAATTCTTGAAAAATTAAATATTTTCCCGGAGTTAATTTTTGGCTATGAATCGGGAACAAAAGTTGATATTATTTCAGAACTCTGGAGAGAATATGAAATCATGGGCTTTATCGAAGATAGGAGAAATACACTTCTTGATATAAAGCAAAACCCTGTGACAAGTAACATTCCTTGCTACTTAGCTGATTGGGGCTATTTAAAAAATATAGATAGATTTAATTTGCCGCTTGAAATTAAATTATTAAAGTTGAAAAGTTTAGGAGATTTACTTGCAATTTAATTATCTTCAGCTAAAGTACACATGTACTATGAATTGTAATTATTAATTTTAGATTTATTTAAAAATTATAGATTTAAAAATAATTATGAGAACTTATCAATAAATTAAAATGAGTTTAGAAGAAAGAAGAAAAAAGGATTCAAAGGAATCCTCATCTGAAGAGAAAAACAAAGCATTAAATCTAGTCTTAGGACAAATAGAAAGAAACTTTGGTAGAGGATCAATAATGAGGCTTGGAGATGCCTCCAGAATGAAAGTGGAAACAATATCTACAGGAGCTCTTACATTAGACTTGGCATTAGGAGGAGGATATCCAAAGGGAAGAGTGGTTGAAGTTTACGGACCTGAAAGTTCAGGAAAAACAACCCTAACTCTTCACGCAATAGCAGAAGTACAGAAAAATGGAGGTATAGCAGCATTTGTTGATGCTGAACATGCTTTAGATCCAGTCTATGCCGCCTCCCTAGGAGTGGATGTCGAGAATTTACTAGTTTCGCAGCCAGATACAGGTGAAATGGCTTTAGAAATAGTTGATCAACTCATAAGATCAACTGCCGTAGACCTTGTTGTTGTTGACTCAGTAGCAGCATTAACTCCTAGAGCAGAAATAGAAGGTGAAATGGGAGATCACGTTATAGGAAGCCAGGCAAGACTAATGAGTCAAGCAATGAGGAAAATAACTGGTAATATTGGTAAATCAGGATGTACAGTGATATTCCTCAATCAATTACGGTTAAAAATCGGAGTGACATATGGAAATCCAGAGACAACTACAGGAGGTAATGCATTAAAGTTTTATGCTTCAGTAAGACTTGACATTAGGAGAATTCAGACTCTTAAAAGAGGTACAGAAGAATATGGAATAAGAGCAAAAGTAAAAGTAGCAAAAAATAAAGTAGCCCCTCCATTTAGAATTGCAGAGTTTGATATTCTATTCGGCAAAGGAATAAGTACGACAGGATGTTTATTAGATTTAGCAGAAGAGACTAATATAATAATTAGGAGAGGTGCTTGGTATAGTTACGAAGGAGAAAACATTGGACAAGGAAGAGATAACACAATTATTTGGTTGGATCAGAACTTAGAAATAAAGAATAAAGTAGAATCTATTGTCAAGGCGAAACTAACAGAAGGTACTGAAGTAAGTTCTAATTCGATGAAAGCATTAAATAATAATCCAGAAAATGCTGTGATTGCTAATAACATCAAGAAAATAGCTTAGATTTATAATGAATCAGCTGGAGTCCACCAACCTGCAGCTGGTCCAATAAATCTAACAATTACCCACAAGATAACTAAACCTCCAATTCCATACCAACTAGCTTTTATACTTAATTTCATTAAACCATCTCTCTGATTAATAGTAAGAGGCAGCCAATCAAATATTCTAGGTGATTCGTCTGACTTAGATTTAGTATTGTTTTGTTTAGGAGGAAGACCTAATGATTTTCTCCTTTTTGCTTCTCCCATATTTAAAGATATTTCCTAAATAATAACCTAATCGTAAGGAAGCATATAGTTTATTTGTTTTGAAGGTTGAATACTTTTTAAAATTAATCTACCCCATTTTCTTTTATGTGCTCTACCATCAAGAATAATTAATTTACCAGCGTTTTTTCTTAAAGGTGAAATAGACCTTTCTAATTTTTGTATTGCCTCAGGCAGTAAAAATTCTCGGAACCAATCTTTAGAAAGATTTCTATTATGAGAAACAGTCAATGCATTGATAGGCTCTTCAATGCGTGGGATTGGTAGTAATGGAATAATTATTTGTTCTGGACTTTTTATACAATAGGAGTTATTAATCCACCAGGTATAGCTAGCACATAGAATTTCATTATTAAACAATGGAATATTCTCTAGCAAAACTCGCTTTCCATAGATAGAGGCTAATTCTGTAGCAAATTTAAGCTTCAAATCAACGTCATCAGATAAAAATAAAGTCAGACCTTTTGAGAAAATAATTAATTTTTTAGACTTATCTAAAATATTATTTGTAAACATTGGATTATTTGGGAGCATTTGTCTGGGTGGAACGTATACTAAGATTTTATTTTCAATAAAATTACTCCTAAAGTTCATTACCAAATCAATATTTAAACGTTCTTTTTTGAGGTACTTTTGAAAAAAATTATCTTCTCTTAATGCGGATAAAAAAACAAATTTATTATTAATTAGTAAATGTTTTATCTGAGAGAGTTCATCTATAGGTTCTAAATAAAAATTCCACTCAAAATTTATATCATCTAAAGTTACCCAGCAAGCCCAACCTTCAGAAAGAGCATTACTTACCCTCAAAAATTGATCAGAATATGAAGAGTTTTCAAAAAAGAAATTAGAAAGAAAATTTATTTCTTCTTTATCTAAAAAAATACTCCTACTATCTAAAACTTTTCTCAAGAAAAACTTCTTTTTAAGTAGGTTGTACGTACTAATTATCTTTTGACTTTTAGATGATGATTGTTCAAATTTATGAAACCAATTTTTTTTCAAAAAGGAAATCCTAAAATAATTTTTCAAATCTTCTTTTATATTTTCAATCCCAGAAAAAATAATGCGGTGATTACTAGAATTAAAAATATTTACATCACCTAGCAGTTTTTCCAGAGAGATAAAACAAACTCGATGATTTGAAAAAATTATTTGATCATTTTCTAAAATAAAATTCAACCCAAGACTTTTTAATTCTCCTAAGTAATTATTTTTTAAAAATTCTATTTTGTCTTGAGATAAAACAAAAGTCGAATTTTCTTCGAATAAAAATATAGAAATCAACAGAGCAGGTAGCCAAATATTAGTAGAAAAAATTTCTGAGTTAATCAGATAAGTTTCATTTGTTTGAAGACACTTTGAAACTATTCTCCCGAAAGAATATATATGATCCCAATCTATCTCATGGGATCTAATAAATCTTTTTAAGTACTGATGACTTAAAATTTCAAGCATTATATAATTTTAGTAATATCAAATTGAAAAAAACATGATCTTAATATACAAAAAATTGGTATCAATATAAAAAAGCCTCAAATAAATAAATCAATGAATATTGGAATTGTAGGTCTAGGACTTATTGGTGGTTCAATAGGATTAAAACTCCAAAGATTAAAACACACTATTTATGGAGTCACAAACAATAACCTTAATAAAAAAAAGGCAATAGAGAGAAATCTGGCAAACGTTGTTAGCTGCGATTTAGGCATCCTAAAAGAATGTTCTCTAATTATATTGGCATTACCGATTAAAGATCTAATCCATCCTTCTAACGATCTAATAAATGCGATTCCAAAAGATTCGATAGTAACCGATGTCGGTTCTATAAAAGAACCAATAATAAACACATGGGGGGAAATACATCCATTATTTATTGGTTCACATCCCATGGCAGGCACAGAAGAAAAAGGAGTTGAATCAGGTTTCGAAGGTTTATTAGAAAATGCAAAATGGATTATCACTCCTACGTCGAAAACCAATTCACAATCATTAAAAACGCTAAGTAAATTAATAACTTCTATGCAATGTGAGATTTATAAAGCATCACCAAAAGAGCATGATGAAGCAGTTTCTTTAATATCTCATTTACCGATATTTGTTGCTTCTTCATTAATAAAAACTGCCAATGCAGAGAAAAATGAATCGCTATTGGCTCTAACTCAAAGACTTGCCGCTACAGGATATGCGGATACAACAAGAGTAGGAGGTGGAAATCCCAATTTGGGGTTGGATTTGGCTATAAATAATCAGAAAAATATCTTAAAAGCAATTAAAGAATTTAAAAAAAATATTAATGAAATCGAATCTCTAATCAAAAATAATAAGTGGGAATTGTTATCTGAAAAACTTACAAAATCGATAGAAACAAGATCAAATTTTACAAATTAAACAATCTTATAAATAAAAATCATTAATTCCTTTAGAAGCTAAAATTTGCCTTGAAACCATTACTGCTGACTGACTAACACCCGCTGTCCCTTCTCCAGGATAAATAGAATCACCACATAACCATAAACCTTTAAAAGGAGTTCTACTTGATAACCCAAATAATCCAAAAATATCAGGATTTTGACCTAGACCACCTACTATCCCATTTGGCCTATTAGTCCACCTTTCAAATCCTAATGGGGTAGCCAATTCCTTATGAAGCCAATTTTCAGAAGCAATATCAAATTGGTTTTCAAGTACCATTGATATTTTTTGTAAATACTCCTTTTTTTTCTTTATGTAGTCATGTTTATCTAAACTAAACCAGTCGTTCGTTTTTGTAAAAAGACTTGCTATCAATGTAATCTCCCCTTTTGGAGCTCTTCCATCTCCCTCCTCACTTATGGATACAAAAAGTGACCCTAATTCATTTGAAACAAACTGATAATGATTGGAAGAGATTACTTTAATATGTTCTTTTTTTAAAGCTGAATAAAAGACCAACGCACCGCTTGGATCAGGAAGACTTTGTATTCTTTTTTTATAATTGTAAGTATTATCTAGAGGATTTTCTAGATGTTTCAAAAGAGATTGTGGAGGAGGTGTATAAATTACATCATCGGCGAAGTAAACCATCTTCTCTAGCTTAGATGATGCACAAACTTTCCAACTCTTTTTTACATCATCAAAATTAATGGAATTTACTTTTTGCCCGAAAACAATATTAACTCCCCTTTTTTTTAATGAATCTTCTAAAGCATCACTTAAAGCCTGCATTGATTTTTTCAAGTGCCATAAACCATGTGGTTTTTGACACATTTGCAACACTGTAGAACCATATAGAGCTGCAGTGTTATAGACATCTTCTTGTGAATAAAGCTTTAATTGCAAATTAAGAAACTTAATTAATCTTTCATCATTAGATAATCCACAAAAACGTAAAAGATCAAAGATAGTAGATTTAATCAATATTCCTGTAACTAAATTCGTTGGAACTAATGCTTTAAGAAGTTGCGAAAAATCCCAAAAATTCTTGACGGGTAATACAGGGTTATTATTAGCAAAAGTCCAATTACTCTGATGAATTAGATTACATAGTAGCCAAAATTGACGACTACCTGGGAACTGTATCTCCCTCTCCTTAATCCATTCATCTTTGTCATACCAAATAGGAATTGGCTTGCTGCCATCTTTTAAATCAACAATGCAAGCTGGATTTAAGATGGATGCTTCAGGAAGAGGAATATCTAAAAATTTAAAAATCTTAGAGTGTATTCCCCCTTCTTCCAAACCGGCGACTTGAGTTGCTCCAACATCAAAAATATATCTTTTTCTTTTAAAGGTTCCTGCACAACCTCCAGATTGAGTATGCGACTCAATCAAAGTCACTGAAAGCCCTATTTTTGATAAAATTGCTGCAGAAGTTAGCCCTGCTATACCAGCACCAACAACAACAATTTCAGTCTTTGACATTAAAATGCAAAAAATACCACATATCGAACTTAACGAAATTTGTTATCAATTAGGTGAAGGATCACCAAAAAGTATAAAACAAGTTTTTGGGGGAGATATTCATGATTCGTGGCAAATAGAATTTAACAATGCTAAATTCTTTCTTAAAAGAAATGCAAGAGAAGGAAGATTTCTAGAATTTGAAAAATCTTGCCTTAATAATCTACAAAAATATCTTAACTATGAAAACTTAATCGTTCCTAAAATCATTTCCTACTTAGAGATTAATAATGTAGAACTTTTATTATTGGAATGGATAGATATGAAGAATAGTGATCAGGAAAAATTAGGAAGGGGTTTAGGAGAAATGCATATTGAATCAAATAAATTTAATCAACCAAGTTTTGGATATCCAATTCATGGTTTTATAGGAACCACAAATCAAATAAAAGGATGGGAAAAGGATTGGATTAAATGTTTTATTAATTTAAGAATTGAACCTCAATTAGCAATCTTAGAAAAAGATTTTTTAGAAATTGATATTAAAAATAAAATAAAGAGAAAAATTGAATCGGTACTACTTGACCATGAACCCATGAAATCACTTGTTCATGGTGATTTATGGGCGGGAAATATCGGAGTAACTCTTATGAATAAAGGTGTAATATTTGACCCTGCATCTTGGTGGGCAGATTGTGAAGTAGACATTGCTATGACAAGATTATTTGGTAATTTTCGAAATGAATTTTACGAAAATTATCATAAAATTATTCCAATTAAAAAAGGATCTGAAAGAAGAACTATTATTTATAATTTTTATCACATATTAAATCATGCCAATATGTTTGGTGGTTCATATTGTCATCAAGTCCAAAGTTACATCAGGAATATATTGAATATGTAAACTAAATTTATCCTAAATATGTTTTTTTGAGATTTTGGACCTTTTCTAAAACTGCTTCACGATTTTCACTTGTACGAAGATTTTGCCAACTCCATTGACCTACAACCACTACTCCTAGTAATTCTAGAAGGCCAGGAAGAATTGGAAAAAAATTAATCGTGTCAATAATAACTTTAATTATTATTTGAGCGATAACTACAACGGCAATTATGCCTGCTGCTTTACCATACTTTCCCATTTGGGTCCAATCAATAGTTCCAAGTGTTTCATTGATTTTTCCCATTACATCAGAATACTTCTCTGAAAAGCTTTTACTTTCTGAGTTTGTTTCGGAGCCGGAGTCTTGATTTGACTCAGGAGTGTTATCACTCATGAATTCAGTCAATTTAATATATGAACCAGACAGTATCGGAAAAAATGTCTGTTGACTACCTTTTTGTTATGCATAATTCCGAACCGAAACATTTTGTATTCTGAAATATATATTGATACTAGTAAAGTTTTAAGATATTTAACCCCAAATTTGATTTATAAAAACTTCACAATATCATCTTGTTCTAACAAAAAACACTTAAAACTTCATCAACATAAAAAAATAAAAAGACTAAGATAATTATTTAAATTATTATATTTTCATAGATAATTTTTGTAATAAAAATGGCAATATCAACTGATCTAAATTCCGATTTCTTATCTTTAGATGAAAAGGAAAGATACAAAAAGCATTTAACGTTAAAAGAAATAGGATTTAAAGGGCAATTAAAACTAAAAAATAGTTCAGTAATATGTATTGGAGCAGGCGGACTGGGTTCTTCAGTTTTACTTTATCTCGCCGCTGCAGGAATAGGAAGAATTGGAATAGTTGATAATGATCAAGTTGAAAAGTCGAATCTACAAAGACAAATTATTCATGAAACAAATACAGTTGGAAATTTAAAAATTAATTCTGCCCAAGAAAGAATTAAAAGATTTAATCCTAATATTGAAGTACTAACATTTAGTGAAAGAATAAACTCCAAAAATGTTATTGAAATCATTAAAGACTTTGATATTGTTTGCGATTGTTCAGATAACTTTGGTACTCGGTATTTAATAAACGATGCTTGTTTAATACTAGATAAGGCTTTAGTTTTTGGAAGTGTTCAGGGTTTTGAGGGCCAAATAAGTGTCTTTAATCTCAATAAAAAGAGTCCTAATTTAAGAGACTTATTACCAGAATCCCCTGTAAAAAATAATATCCCAAGCTGTGAAGAGTTTGGGGTTGTTGGAGTTTCAACTGGTCTTATAGGGATTTTACAAGTAAATGAGGTAATAAAAATTATTCTCAAAAAAGGAGAGATTCTTGACGGCAAGATTATGATTTTTGACCTACTAAATATGAATATAAAAACTTTAAATTTAAAATCTGACAAGTTAAATAAAAATATTAAAAACCTTTCTCAATTTGAAGATTTTTACAAAGACAATGAATGCCAAGATAATATTAAAGTCAAGAAAATTAACGCTAAAGAATTTAATACTCTATACAAAGCAAAATTAAATAAAATACTTCTAATTGATGTTAGAGAAGAAGAAGAGTTTAATAAATGCTCTATAAAAGGTTCTATATCTATACCCATAAATAATCTCGAACAAAAGTCTCACCTAGAATTTATTAAACAAGAAAGTTTAGTTAAAGAAATTTTCACATTGTGCCAATTAGGAAAACGTTCAGAAAAAGCATCAAAAATTTTGATGAAATTTAAAATTCCCTCAACATCTATAGAAGGGGGAATGAAAAAATTAATCGAGTAATAATAGGTTAATTATTTAAAAAAAATTTAATAATCCACCCCTCTCTTTAAATCAACTCCAACATTTGCGTAATGCTTGTGACAAACCATTTCAGAATATACATCTGCCAGTTCAAAGTATGATGGTTCATTTTTACATCTCCCAGTAATAACAACTTCTGTATCAGCAGGTTTTTTTATAAGAGTTTGATATATAGATTCAACTGGTAAAAGTTCTAAATCGACGGTTGGATTTAATTCATCTAAAATAATAGTTTTATATAAACCGCTCAAAATAGCCGCTTTTGCAATTTCCCAGGCTCGTTCAGCTTCAACATAATCGATGGGCTGTTGTTGCCCCCTCCATACTATGGCATCTCTCCCAGAACGTAGGTGGTCAACTAAATGTGGGTAACTCTCTCTCAAAGCTTCTATTGCAGCATCTTCGGTATAACCATTTCCACCTTTTAGCCATTGTAATATTAAAACTCTATGACTTTTATCTTGAGATATTCCTTTACCAATAGCTTGCAAAGCTTTACCCAATGCACTTGTGGATTTACCTTTGCCTTCGCCAGTATAAACTTCAATACCACCAGAATTATTCATTTTTCTATGAGTTTTATTTAAATCCCCTCTTAGGCGTGATTTCATTTCTGAATGAAGTTGAGATATGCATATCAATGAAGAGGGTGCTGCTCTTCCTGTAATAATTATTTCCAAATCATCAGGTCGATTTTGAAGTGAATTAACCACTTCCTGAATATTAAGCATCCCTAAATCTAAAACAGGATTCAATTCATCAAGAACAACCACAGAATAAAGGGAACTAGCAATTGCTCCTTTAGCAATATTCCAACCTCTCTCAGCCTCAGTAATATCAGATTTTGTAACTTGATCAGCATTAAAAAATTCAGACCTTCCAGTCCTTACATGATCTATTAAGTGAGGGAAGCCTCTTTGTAATGCTTCTATTGCAGAATCTTCATCATATGACCTCTCAGGGCCTTTTAAGAATCTAAGCAATAAAACTCTAGACTGTTTTTTTTCGCATATCCCTAAACCTATTGTTCTAAGTACCACTCCTAAGGCAGCCTGACTTTTTCCTTTTCCTTCCCCATCGTAAATATGTAATTGACCTTTGGATCTTTCTTGACTGTCACTTGCGGTAACAATACCAATACCTCTATTTCTGCCAGTGTTTGTCAATTGAGAAAAGTGAGTAAATTTAATTTAGGATATAGTTAATATTATTAGAAATTTTAATATTAAACTCAACCTATTCATATCTTAATTTAAATTTAAATAACAGTCATATGTTCTATCAACTTGAAATCCTCTCTGATGAACAAAATGAAAAACTCAAGGAAATTAGAAATTTTATTAAAAATCTCAATAGCGTTTGTGTAGCTTATTCAGGCGGAGTCGATAGTACATTGGTAGCCTCTTTGGCATTTGAGCAATTAGGAAGCAAAGCGATTGCAATTACAGGAGTTTCACCCGCATTAGCTAAAACATTACTTGAAGAGGCAAAAACTCAAGCAAGATGGATTGGTATACAACATTTAGAAATTGAGACTTCAGAATTAGATCAATCAAGTTATAGTGAAAATCCTAAAAACAGATGTTTTGCTTGCAAAAAAGAGCTTCACAAACACACAACATTTTTATCTAAAAAACTTAATTACAAAATTGTCTGTGACGGAGTTAATCTTGACGATCTTAACGATTACAGGCCTGGGATTCAAGCAGCTAAAGAAGCAGGAGTTTTATCTCCCTTGGCATTATTTAAGTTTACAAAAAAAGATATAAGGGATATATCAAGAGCATTGGGATTCCCTTGGTGGGATAAGCCTGCTCAACCATGTTTATCATCAAGATTTCCTTATGGAAATCAAATAACAAATGAAAGACTAAACATGGTAGAAAAAGCTGAAGAATATATTAAGAAAGGGAGAATATCAGAAGTCAGAGTTAGATGTCATGGTTCAACAGCAAGAATTGAAATTCCCAAAAATGAATTACAAATATTTTTTAAAGAATATGATTTTAATGAATTAGTTAACTATTTCTCTAATTTAGGATTCAATTGCACAAGCTTGGATCTTGAGGGTTTAATAAGTGGCAAGCTAAATAGATAAGTTTCAAAATTTAATTTATTTTTTTATTTGAATACAGACTTCTGAAGGTGGATTTCTATCAATTATACGCAAGAGATATTCTTTAGCCATTAAAGATTGGATTAAGTATTTACAAGATGTTTCTGGCTTCATATTTTGACCACATGTAAAAATATCAACTGCAGAATAATGGGCTTCAGGCCATGTATGTATCGAAATATGAGATTCAGATAGTAAAGCAATTGCTGTAACTCCCTGAGGTTCAAATTTATTACTTATTAGATTCAAAACTGTTGCGTTAGCTAATTTTGCAGCATTATTTAACGTACAGCGCAAAAAAGATTCGTCATTTAATTTTTCGAAATCACATTTATAAAGTTCTAACAAAAAATGCTTACTGTTATTAACTAATTTATTCTCCTCATTTAATGCTTTGAAAGTTTGATTTTTTTTGGGAACTTCCATTAATCAATTGTAATTGAATTATAGATTAATTAAAAATTACTCATTATTTTAATTATAAGTATATCATTTGCGAAGAGCTTAAGAAAGATTGATTGAATTTATCCAAATGCGTTGCACTTATAAAACATTGACTATCTTTGCCTACCGAATTCAATAATAAATTTTGTCTGGTAATATCAAGCTCAGCCAAAACGTCATCCAATATAAGAAGAGGAGGTTTATTAATCATATTACGTAATAAATCCAGTTCGGCCATTTTTAAAGCCAAAATAAAAGTCCTTTGCTGACCAGATGAGCCATACTTTCTTATGGAGATATTATTAATCAAAAACTCTATATCATCACGATGAGGACCAAAATTACATTTACCAGTCAATGCCTCTATTGACCTCTGTTTTTGTAGTTGTTCCACTATTTTCTTAGTTATGACTTCTTCTTCTTCTTCTTGATTGATATTTTCTAAACCAGAAAGATAATTTATGCCAATTTGCTCTTTAGATTTACTTAAATGATTATGCCAATATTCAACATATGGTTTAATTTTTGATAGAGCTCTCCTTCTACGTCTAAAAATTCTTGTACTAATTAATGACATTTGAATATCAAAACTTTCAATGACTTCTGAAGATGCATCTTTTTGAAAGCTTTCTGAACGCCAAAAATGACTTCGTTGTTTTAAAAGTCTATTAAATTTATGAATGAGCTCTACATATACTGGTTCAAGCTGAGATACAACTTTATCAATCCAAGATCTTCTATAACCAGGTTCACTTTTGACAATATAAATATCATTAGAACAGAAACATACACTCCTAATATAATTTTGTATTTCAGTCTGTTTTTTCAATAAAGAATCATTTACATAAATCTTTTTAGCTCCCTTCCTAAATAAATTTACCTTCAAATTATCCGTGAAATCAATTTGACCAAAAATAGCTGCCATGTCGCTATCTTTTTCTATTAAATCTTTATCACTTAATGCTCTATTAGATTTTAATTGACTAAGAACTTCTACAGATTCAAGTAGATTTGACTTACCAACACCATTACAACCGAGAACAATAGCTCTTTGCTCACTAAGATCGATCTCAAAACTTTTATGATTTCGAAAATTATTAATTTTTAAGTTATTTAAAAAAATTTTTTTAATGCATTCCTTAGTTAAATTAGCTAAATTTAAAATATTTAGAATTTCTTTAAAGAAATTGAAAAATTAAGAGCATGTAGCTCAGTTGGATAGAGCATCAGATTCCGGTTCTGAGTGTCGGGGGTTCGACTCCCTCCATGCTTGTAATAAAAGATTTAAAGTTTAAAGCCCATTACTCTAATACCATTTGGATCTAGTATAAATCCACTTTCTTCTAAACTTTTAAATGAAGATACTGGAGCTTGGACAGAAATACTACATCCTGGCATTTCCCTATTTATTTTTTCAAGAGTCAATTGAAGTAATATTAAGTAAAAAAGATTTTGATTTTTGCCTTTTTCAGCGCTTAGATTCCATAAGTTAGCGTTAAGTCCTCTATCTGATGTGACCCTTACAAAACCATAGAGCTTATTTTTAGATTCATTTTGAATCGTGAAGAAAAAATTACTATTCTTAATAGCAAGAGATATTTTTTGCATAGGAAATGAATCACAACCAATACTTATCAAAAGTCTATTTAAATCCTTAGCAGTTGGAACTTGTGAAGAATTGATAAAATAACCCTCTGGAAGAATTAGTTTTTTTGTTGAAAAATATTGCAATGATTATCCTGTGTTTCTCATCCCTGCCGCAATTCCATTAATTGTTAAAAGTGCTCCTCTTAATAATTCACTACGACTATAAGCTCTTTTGGACTCAATCCCATCCTCCAGAAACTCACTAATTGGAGGTTGTCTTGTTTGATCTCGAAGTCTTCTTAAAAGTGAGACTTGTAGAAATCCCAAAGGAATAATAGTTTTATTTCTTAAGTTAACAGATGATCTTAAGTCTCTATCAGATTCTAGAAGCTTATTTTTACCAGTTATTTTAAGAACTAAGGATTTAGTAAGATTATATTCTTTAGAGATAACATCAAAAATCTCTTCAAACGGCTTTAAATTTTCTTTACTCCCAAGTGTGTCAACGTAATATTTCGCTACTTCTAAATCAACTTTAGATAATGTCATTTCTACCTTAGATATGAGCATTCTAAAAAAGGGCCATCTTTGATGAAGTACTCTTAGTAATTCAATTTGCTCGGGATCTGATTTTAATTCCACGGATAAAGCTGTACCCACTCCAAACCAGCTTGGCAAAAGAAATCTACTCTGTGTCCATCCAAATACCCAAGGGATTGCTCTTAAACTTGATAAATCCTTTGCGCCTTTTTTTCTTCTTGCGGGTCTACTTGATATTTGTAATTTACTAATTTCCTCGATTGGAGTGACCTCTTGAAAAAAAGTAAGCAAATTTGGATTCTCATGTACTAGTTTTCTATATTGAATTCTAGATGTTTCTGCCAACCTAGTCATTAATTCATTCCATTCTGGGGTAGCATCAAGTCTGTTGTTAACCAAACTATTCTGAATAACTGCTGTTGTGACAGTTTCCAAATTATATAAAGCCAATTCAGGAAGACTATATTTAGAAGCTAAAACCTCCCCTTGTTCTGTAATTTTTATTCTGCCTTTGAGTGTCCCACTTGGTTGAGCCAATATCGCTTGATAAGCAGGACCTCCTCCTCTTCCGACAGAACCTCCTCTACCGTGAAAAAGTCTTAAAAGTATATTATTTTTGCTTGAAAGATTTTGAAGAGCAATTTGAGCTCTATGAATTTCCCAATTACTAGATAAGAATCCTGAATCTTTATTGCTATCTGAATAACCTAACATTAACTCTTGGAGAGGTTTAAAACTTTCTCCAACTTTTGGTAATAGTGATTTATAAAAATCTAATTGAAATAATTGCTCCATTACTTCTGGAGCTCTTTGCAGATCTTCAACAGTTTCAAAAAGAGGGACGACCAACAATGTCGATCTCTGAGAACCTTGATCAATAAGTCCCATCTCTTTTGCCAAAAGAAGGACTTCAAGCAAATCTGATGCACTGTGACTCATTGAAATGACATATGAATGACAAATACGACTTCCAAATTCTTCTTGCAATCTTTTGACCATTTTAAACACTGAGAACGTTTCTTCAGTACTTTTATTCCAGTTAACTTCAGAGGGAATTAAGGGCCTTTTTGTATTTAATTCCTCAGTAAGCCATTGCATTCTCTCTTTTTCAGACATTTGATCGTATTGTTTTGGCAACTCAAGGTAATTAGTTAATTCTTGTATTGCGTCACTATGTCTGGTACTCTCCTGACGTATATCCAAACTTGCTAAAGAAAAGCCGAAAATATGTGCCTGAGTTAATAATTTATTTACTGCCTCACAAGTTAAATCTGTACTATTAAGACTATTTTTTATTAATTCTAGATCATAAGTGAATTCATCAACAGACTTGTAATGTAATTTTTCAACTAGCTCTAAATTTTTGTTATCAGATTCCCTTTCTAAAGATAACTTCCATCCGCCTTTAGCTAGTAAATTATTTCGTTCATGGGTCAATCTTAATTTTTCTAAAATATAACTCAATTTTAATCTATAAGGCTCTGATCTATATCTTGTTGCCCTTGCTTCATAAATTTCAGGAAACTTAACCCTATCTGTTTCTAATGATTCCAAAAGAGATGAGCTTACTTGGCTCCATTGCATTGAGACGCTTAGTTGATCTCTAAGATTAGAGGTCGCTTTGATATATCTCTCTAACATTAATTGTCTTTGGTAACAGGCAGTCCTCCAAGTAATTTCAGGAGTAACTGATGGATTTCCATCTCTATCAGAGCCTACCCAAGATCCAAAAGTACAAAAAGATTCAGTTGGCATCTGAACGTCTGGATAATTTTCAGTAAGGGCTGAAGAAATTCTCCCTCTTAACTGAGGCATCGCATCAAAGAGCACTTGTTGAAAATAATGCAGTGCATAATCAACTTCATCTATTACTGATGGTTTGAATTGATGTAACTCATCTGTTCTCCACCAAAGTCTTATCTCTTCTTTTAATTGTATTTTGAGAGATTTAATATCTTCTGCTGTTAAAAATTTTTCAACTTGTATTTTTTGCAGCAGATTTGCTACTCTAGTTTGCTTGTGCCTAATTGTATGTCTAACTATCTCTGTAGGATGTGCGGTAAAAACTAAGCGGATATCCATTTCTTGTAATAATTCCTCTAGTTTTCCTGGAGGAACATTTAATCTTCTAAGCCTAGAAAATAATTCTTTAAATGTTACAGGAGCATTTTGCCTTGCTAAAGGAGGAGCAAATGGATCTAGATTATCTTGTGATTTTTGAACATTCTGATTAGTAAAACTCTGGATATATCTATCTTCCTCCACTCTTTGTTCCAAAATATTAACTAACTGGAAATATAATGAAAAAGCTCTAGCTGCAGAAATTGATTCAGCTAAATCCATAGAATTAACAATATCAACTATTTCATTTTTAAAATTTTTTGAACTATATTCTTCAACTTGATTTGAATAACTTAATTCCTTCAGCTGAATTAAACGATTTGCTTGATTATCTGGACATTCTTCCCTCAATACAGATTCCCACAAATCTTCTATCAATGCACGATTTTTATCCAACGGATCATTGTTGCTTATAAGATCCACATGATTATTTTTAAACTGTTTCATAGATTCCATATAATTATTATGTCATATGTAAATATATTGGGATCAAATATTTGTTTATATTATTAAATTCTTTCTTCTTCACTTTTAATCATATCCTGAACAGTACATTTCATGATATCATCAATGGACAATCCTCCTTTATATTGTTTTATCCATTTCATAGATTGATTTCCTTCCTCAAGAACTTTATAAATAGGTTTCAAAAGATGAACCATATTTAACTTTTCTGCACTTAAAGATAAATCATCTAATACATTTTTTATCCATTCTCTGCAAATCATTTTCTTCCCATCTCTCCAATGAGTCAATTCAGCGTCTAAACTCCTTTGTGCAGCTTTAATTTCGTTTTGATCACATATTTTTGTTAATTGATCCATAGAAAACTTACTAGTAATTAAGGGATCTAAAGTCTTCAGATTTTCGAATAAATAAATTACTCTCAGTTCCAGTAAAGCTGTTATTGCCAACAATAACTCAATATCAGAGACGTAATCGCAAATTCTTAATTCCAGACGATCTAAAACATGAGGCCTTTGAGGTCCATTTGGGCGAATAGAAGACCAAAAATGTCTAATATTATACATATTTCCATTCTTAATATTTTCTCCAATCCATTTTATATAGTTATCATGATTATTAAAAAAAGGAACCTTATTTGGTGTTTTAGGGAATTGAATCCATCTTTGTGAATGATTATTAGTAAGTTTATAATTTAAAAAAGGAGAGCTTGCACTTATTGATAAATATAAAGAAGCCTCACACCTTACAAGTCGAATAGCAGCAAAAAGTTTATCTAAGTTATCAATACCTAAATTTATATGAACACTTGAAGTGGCGATTGATATACCATAATTATCTTGAATAAATTGATGATAAACATTATTTTTATCAGAACGTTGAAACTGATTATTATGTTTAAAACATAATGTAGATGAAGGAATGATTGTTAAATCTCTTTTGTTTAACCATTTCCTTAAATTTATTCTAGGTTCTAATAAATTCTTATAACTGACTTTATAGTCTTTTTCTGGATTCGTAATATACTCAACATTTCTGTTATCCGGCTCTTTGACAAAATTCGAAAACGTTTTTTCTATATCATCGGAAACTCCAACATGATTATTGTGAGAACCTGTAAAGAGTTCCACTTCAAAGCCTTTGTATAAATTATCATTATTCATTTATCTATCCAAACAAGCCAATGCCATTAATATGCCTTTGGCTTTATTAATAGTCTCTTGATATTCATTCGCAGGAGAGGAATCTGCAACTATCCCAGCACCAGCCTGAACAGAAACTATATATTCACCATCATTTGAAGGCTGAACTATCATTGTTCGTATTGTTATCGCAGTATTTAGTGCACCATTTATATCTATAGACCCATAAACTCCAGCATAAGGGCCTCTAGCATCTTTCTCAAAGTTCTTAATTAATTGCATAGCTCTAATTTTTGGAGCCCCAGTTACTGTACCAGCAGGAAAACATGCTTTTAGTAAATCCCATACCCCAGTATTACTTTTTAAGATACCTTCAACTTCACTAACTATGTGCATAACGTGTGAATATTTTTCAATTATCATCAAATCTTTGACCTCTACTGTACCTGTTTCACATACTCTTCCTAAATCATTTCTCCCCAGATCAATAAGCATTACATGTTCTGATATCTCTTTAGGATCTTTTAACAAATCTTTCTCAAATTTTAAATCTTGTTCAGTATCTTTACCTCTTGGCCTTGTGCCAGCTATCGGTCTTAAGCTTGCAACAATTTGATTATTTTTATTCTTCTCTGCTTTGACCATTACTTCAGGACTAGAACCTATTAAGTACCATGAACCAAAATCAAAAAAAGCCATATAAGGTGAAGGATTAACAATCCTTAAACTCCTATATAAATTAAAGGGATCACTTTTAACTTTCGATTGAAATTTTTGGCTAATAACAATTTGAAAAATATCTCCTTTTCTTATATATTCTTTTGCAGAAACAACAGCTTCTTCAAACTCTTTTCTTTTCCAATTACTTGAAATTGCAATGTTCAAATCTTTTTTTTCATCCCAGTTAAGAGCCTGTCTTTCATTAATTGGAGCACTCATTAAATCTCTGATTCTATTAATTCTTGAAATCGAATCTTGATAAATTTCTTCAACATGAGTTTCTGATGTATTGGAAGTGTCAGCATATACAACTACAGTGATACATCTTTTCATTTGGTCAAATATTACTAGTTGATCAAAAAACATCCAAGATCCATAAGGAATATCATTATCTTCTAAAGAATTGATAGGCACATTAGGCTCTATTCGATTGATTAATTCATAACCCCAAGAACCATATAATTGACCAACATAAGGTAAATTATCGATATTATGTGACTTATATTCTTCGGTCCAAGTTCTTAATAAATTAAAAGGATCGCCTTTATATTTTTCACTTTTTCCATTACTCCAAGTCTTAATAGTTTCTTCTCCACGACAAACTGCTTCCCAAAGAGGATTAGTAGCAACAATACTCCATCTGCCTAAATTTTCCCCACCTTCGACGGATTCAAAAAAGACACCATGTGAATCTTTATTTGATAATTTCAGCCATGTCGATAATGGTGTTTCTAAATCAGCAGGCCAAGTTTTGAGAATAGGTATAAAATTTTTACCTTCTATATAAGCCTTTAAAAAACTATCTTTTTGAGAACTGATCATACTATTAAATTCAGTCCAAATTATAATTATATTTGTTTCTTATATCAACTTTTGATAATTTATTCAAAAGTCTCTTTAGTTGTAAATTTTAAACCTGCAGGATTAGGATTCTCTCCTATTCTTCTTGGATTATGACCAACTTTCTCTCTACCTTCATTAACTTTCTCGGAGAATACTCCATCCTTAGGATGTAAGAATTCAATATCTCCTCCAGGGAATATTCTATAAATTTTAAAATTTTCAATCCTAGGTTTAAAACCCCTTAATTGTGTCCCAAGAGCAAGACATTGTTCTTTTCTTGCAAAGTACATTAAATTATCTCCCTCGTGCATAACAGCGGCTCCACCAGTTGGCAATTCAAATGCTTGTTCCTTGGAGCTATTCCATGAAATCGCATATTTTTCTTCAGTTTCTGCAGAGTTTAATAAACCCCCAGTACTGCCTATATGCTTTGGAAATTGACCAACTAAAGTTTCAGTCATCCTAAATTTTGAAGTTATTTCTTATAAGAAACTAGCATTCATGTTTTACAAATTTATTAATTATTTAAAAAGTTTCTACATTATTTAATAAATGTACAAAAGAAATATTCATTTAAATATTATCTATATCTGCAATTGGAAAAAATACTGTCAAGCCAGTATCCCTTCTTTGTGTAACGTGACCTCCTAAACTCGCTAATAATTTTTGAGTTGCAACTTGACTTAATTGTAAACTTCCTGTTTGAGGATTCCAATTTAATACTGGACCAATATCAGAACCAGTTTCTGTATTAAAAATTTCGTTATTACCAGTATCAAATTTTTTTACTTTTAATTGAAGTTTTAATTTTTGTCCAGCTGGCCTTAATTCTAAGATTAAACTACTACCTTCTCTTAATCCTCTAGTATTTTTATCGATTAGCCCTCTTAACATTAATTCTAGTTTTTCAGAGTCACTCAAAATTTCGGGAAGTTGTTTAGGTATATCAATTTCTATCGAAATCCCACGTCGCTTTAATTGTTTACTCCAAATAGGTGATAATTTATAAAAAATTTCCCCTAAATTTATTCTTGCCAACTGATTGGGGGGGGAAATATCGTTACTTACAAGTTCCGCGGCATTGAAAATAAGACCAAATCTATCTATTTGCTCATTACACTCATTATCAATTTGAATTAAACGGTTTCTCATTGATTCGTCCATATTATATTTCCTGAGAGTAGAGCTTATTAAAGTCCTTATAGTTGCTAAAGGAGTTCTGACTTCATGAGAAATTGCTTGTAATAACTTTGCCTCCGTTAATTGATCATTCTTATCATCATTTTTAACTGCATTCTGAACACTTAATTTGGGTATTAAATTTGCCAACATAATTGATAAACTAGGCCAAAAACTGTTTTCAAATTCATTATTGATATTAAGATCTCCTAAATTTTTAATTGCATTACGAAAATTAATTGCCTCTTCATAATTTTCTTGATTCAATTTTGCATCAATCAATTCAATTGCAGTTTTTAGACTGTTTTCATCGCATCTCATAAGTAAAGTTCTCTTGTCTTTTTCTCCTGCAATTGTTAAAAGACATTGAAAATTAGTAGTAATAATTATTAAAAAAGGTTCATAACCATCTTTAGTATTTAAATTTAGGACTTTGTAATTCCTAACAAAATTACTATCTTCTTTAATTTTCATGGAATGATCTACTGGTAGGAAACCCGCATTATCCATCTGAAAATATGGAAAACCTTCTGGAGACCATAACCAACCTTTCATTTTTGCAAGACATTTTTTATCTGTGAGAACAGGCAAAGGAGATGCTACCCAAAATCCTCCTTCTTGAGTGGAATGGGAGATGAACTCTTTTTGAACAACTTCTAAAGAGGCCCACCACATCCGTCTAGAAGTTTCGTCATCAACATATGAAGTATTTAATCCTTGCAGAAGTAAATCTTGAATTTTTTTTATAGTTATCAGAGATTTCATTAATTTTTTAATGATCTAGAGCGATTTAAAGTAGATAATGCCAGACCAATGCATATAAAGTTAATTAACAAGGAGGTCCTACCGTAACTCATAAAAGGTAGCGGGATTCCAGTTACTGGACCTAATCCAATAGTCATGAATAAGTTTATAATGATCTGAAATAAAAATGTTGACGCTATTCCAATAATTATTAATGACTCAAAATGAGTTCTAGCATTTTCAGATACCTTTACAAGACGACTAATCAAAACAAAAAACAAAAAAAGAACCAGAATGCATCCTAAAAAACCTAATTCTTCCCCTAACGCACTAAAGATAAAATCTGTATGTTGCTCAGGTATAAATTGTAAATTTGTAAGCTTACCATTTAATAAACCAGTACCAAGAATGCCTCCAGAACCTATTGCTATTTTACTTTGTAATAGATGATATCCTCCGCCTAATGGGTCCCTACTAGGATCTAGGAACAGAATTAATCTATCTTTTTGATAATCTTTTAAGCCTAATTCCCAAATAAAAGGTGTCAACTTTATAACTAATGAATGAAGAGCTAATGTCAACATCGAGAAGATGATTTTCTTTTGCGAGGACCTAAAAGCTAAGTAACCCATAAAAGCAAGCCAAAAAATAAGCAAGTTTGGAGAAATTAAATAAAATAGAGAGGTAAAAATAAAACAAAGCAAAATGAGAATCCATTCTATCGGCATTTTGGACCAATAAAGCATTACAAAAGTCAATACTATTAAAACTAGAGAAGTTCCTAAATCAGGTTGAAAAAATATTAATAACCAGGGAATGACTACAATTAAAAAAGGTAATATTAGATCTTTTATCGAAGAAATAGATTTCCTTTCTAGCACTAAAGCAAGAGTTAAAATAGTACTCAATTTAGCGACTTCCGAAGGTTGAAAAGAAAAAATCCCTAAGCTCAGCCATCTTTGAGCGCCATATATTGAGATCCCAAAAAAATAGATTAAAAGTAATGAAAGTAAAGAGCAACAATAGAATGGAATCAAATATTTTTTAATTCTCTCTATTGGTATATATGAAATAAAAATAGCTAAAAAATAACCTAATAACCCTGTGAAAAGATGATTTAAAAAATCTGATTGTAAAAATTCTCTTTGTACACTTTTGATTAAAATACTTGAGATACAAACCAAGGCTAAAGGGATAATAAGTAAAGGTGAAAAAAAATTTTTTCGATTAATTTCATCTTTATTCTCAAAAAATCTCTTCTTCTTTTTTAGAGAAATTCCTTTGAACATTAATACTAATTAATGAATTGTTTTTTAATCAATTGAGCTAACTCTTTAAATCTAATTGAACTCTCTTTATCTGGTTCACTTATTGAAATTGGAACCCCCTTATTGCTCTCATTGACTAGTTTTATTTCAATAGGAATTTGAGCAAGTAATGGTAAATTATTTTCCCCAGCTAAGATTTTTCCACCACCTTTACCAAAAATTTCATATTTTTTATTAGGCATATCTGGCGGAATAAACACAGACATATTTTCCACAACACCCAATAATGGAACTCCAAGTTGCTTGAACATCGCTAAACCTCTTCTTGCATCTTGCAAAGATACCTTTTGAGGTGTCGTTACAACAATTGCACCAGAGATAGGAACAGATTGAGATAAAGATATTTGAGCATCTCCTGTACCTGGAGGTAAATCAATAACCAAGAAGTCAAGATCATTCCATTCAACTTGATAAAGAAATTGCTTTATTATGCTATTTAACATAGGCCCTCTCCATATCACTGGTTGTCCTTCTTCTATCAAAAAACCCATGGAGACTAATGATATACCATATTTATTAATTGGAATTAATCTTTGCTCATTACCGCTACCATCAGTTACCTTTGGGTTTTCTTCCGTAACTCCAAGCATTGAAGGGGTATTAGGCCCATAAATATCAGCATCTAATAAACCTGTTTTTAAACCTAATTTAGATAATGAGCATGCGATATTAACTGCAATTGTACTTTTGCCGACACCTCCCTTTCCACTACTTATAGCGATAATATGTTTTATACCTTTTATATTCTGCAATTCAGGTACATTTTTTTCGCTTGTAGAATTTAATTGAGATACATCATTATCTATTTCTATTTGTACATCATTAACATCCTCCAATTTAAGGAGTATATTTCTAACCTCTTTTACTATTCGCTCTCTCTGAGAATTTGCAAATGAAGGTAATGAAAGTGTGATTATTATTCTTGGTAATGTTACTCTAACGTTTTTAATCCACGCAAGTTCAATGAGATTTTTCTTTGATCCAGAATCTAGAATCTTTGATAATGCATAATTCGCATCTTCAACTGTAGTCATCAAAATTTTTAAATGTTTTTATAGGTTAGTCGACTCTTTAAAAGATTAAGAACTATGTCGAACTATCAAATAATAAGAAATTACCCCCCCCCCTTAAACGAAATTATAAAGGGAAACTACTAATTAACCAAAATTTTTGTTCTTCAAATATCAAGTTAAATAAATGTCTAAAGAACCTCCTAAGAATTCAAGAGAAAAAACAAAGAATCTCTTATTAAAATTACAAGATAATATTTGCGAAGGCCTTGAAAATACTGATGGTAAAGCTAAATTTACTGAAGAATCTTGGCTCAGAGAAGAAGGTGGAGGAGGGAGATCAAGAGTTTTAAAAAACGGCGCAATTTTTGAACAAGCTGGAGTGAATTTCTCTGAAGTATATGGTAAAGAACTACCTCAATCAATAATCTCACAAAGACCAGAAGCTAAAGGGCATGAATGGTTTGCTACAGGTACTTCGATGGTATTACATCCTAAAAATCCATTTATACCTACAGTGCATCTTAATTATCGCTATTTTGAGGCAGGCCCAGTTTGGTGGTTTGGTGGAGGTGCCGACCTAACGCCATATTACCCATATTTAATTGATGTAAGAAATTTTCATAAAGAACATGGTAAAGCTTGTGAAAAAGTTAATAAAAATCTTCATAAGGTATTTAAGCCCTGGTGTGATGAATATTTCTTTTTAAAACATAGAAATGAATCTAGAGGTATTGGAGGCATCTTTTATGATTATCAAGATGGGTCTGGCAAAATTTATAAAGGTAATAATAAAGAGAGTAAGGCCTATAAAGAATCTAGTAATATTGGTGAATTAAACTTAAATTGGAATGATTTATTTTCATTAGCAGAAAATTGCGGGGAAGCATTCCTAAATTCATATCAGCCAATAATTGAAAAAAGAGTTAACCAAAACTACACAAAAGAGCAGAGAGAATTTCAACTATATAGACGAGGAAGATACGTTGAATTCAATTTGGTTTGGGACAGAGGAACAATTTTTGGATTACAAACAAATGGTAGAACTGAATCTATATTAATGTCGTTACCACCATTGGCTAGATGGGAATATGGGTATAAAGCCAAAAAAGGCTCAAGAGAAGACTATCTCACAAAAATTTTCACAAAACCTCAGGATTGGCAAAATGATAAAATTTTAGAGAAATTTTGTATGGAAAATAATATTTTTGATTAAATTGGCTGAAACTTCTTTAGAAAATTTTACTAAATTGGTGTTTTAAACAAAGAACCATCACTTTTTAATTTGAGCCTATCACTTAATTCATTTTCTAAAGATATTAATTCATCTCTATGAGCTCTTAATCTAATTAACGTCATTTCTTCATCATCTTCATTACTTATCAATCTCAATTCAAATTTTTCTTCCCTAGCTGACTTATTAAAATAAATCATTCCTGACACAGGACCTCCAATGAGACCTAAAAGAATAGGCCACCATCCCAAAGTTGGATAAATTTGAATAATAACTAACCCTAAAGCACAGGATCCAAACCCACCAAGCAAACCTAAAAATATTGCTAACAATTTGCTAGATACAACTTGGCCTTTAAAAATTAATATTCTTTGATCAAAATCTCCACCTGTCTGGTTCCAACCTCTTAAATCAAGCCATTCGTACATAACTTTTAAAACTTCTATTGGTTTTTGAGAAGAAGTTATTTCAACTATTGTTGTTCTATCCTTACTTGAAGCTCTTAGGAAAAAAAATAAACCTATGGCAAGAAGAATTGTAAGTAATAATGTTGAATTAAGAGAATAAGTCATTTATACACTTCTAATAATATTAACTATTTTGTCTAATTAGAAATATATTATAATGTAAATTTAAATTTTTTATGATTAAAAATTTACTTTAAATCCTTAGAAAAACTTTAATCACAAACTTAGAAAATAATGTAAAGTAAAAATTGAAATAAATTATCGTTAATACTTATGAATAATGGCGAAAAAAATAAAAAAATAACTTTTACCCATAATGATATAAATACTGATTTATATAATCTTTACAAGGACTCATGTTATTTAGCTGTAGATACTGAGGCAATGGGATTGATACATGGAAGAGATAGGCTTTGTTTAATACAAATATGTAATGAATTAAATTTGACTGCATGCATAAAAATAGAACTTAACAACTCAGCGTCACCCAATATAAAAAAATTATTTGAAGATAAAAACATAATGAAAATATTTCATTATGCCAGATTTGATGTCGCAGCTCTAAGATGTAATCTTGAAATTAATACAAAAAATATTTTCTGTACAAAAATAGCCAGTAAATTAGCAAGGACATACACAAATAAACATGGCTTAAAAGATTTAATCAATGAATTACTAGAAGTAGAATTAGATAAAAGTTCGCAAAGTAGTGATTGGGGAAGCTCGGAAGATTTATCTAATAAGCAAATTGATTATGCTGCCAACGACGTTAGATATTTAATTGAGGCAATGCACAAATTAAAGGTGATTCTTGATAGAGAAGGAAGATATGAGTTAGCTCAAAAATGTTTTAAGACTATTCCAGTTCATTCTGAATTGGATATATTAAAATTTTCGAATATATTTGAACATTAATTAATCTTCAGTTATAAAATTATCTTCATTTTCTAGAGTCGACATAAGTTTATCTAGTATTTTAGATGAACTTAGTTTGTTTCCATTATCATTTTCACATGTTTTCAAAAGATCTTGTGCAACTTGTCTTTTTTCTTCAATAGTTTTAGAACCTTTTTTTGCAATTTGAATTTCTACTTTTTTTTTTGCTGAGGACAAGCTTACACTGAGTAACTTAGCTATCTCAGAGCATATTGCTATATATTGACGATCATTAATAGGATACATAAAAAATTTATAAAACCTTTTTAAATACTACTTGATCAAGTTAACAAATTTAAATTTATATGATCCACAATTTTTTTACTAGCCCCCCTTTTACCCATTCTTTTCATTCCGATTTTTACTTGTTTTAATCTGTAATCTTTTTTATTTAGTAAAACCTCTAAATTATCAATAAGATTTTTTTTATTATCACAAACTAATACACTTCCTCCTAATAATCTAGACTGTCTTTTTGCAAATGATTTTGTGAATTGAGGGCCTGCGCCGGGGAGAGAAATAGAGGGTACACCAAGACCAGTTATTTGTTCTGTAGCAGTGCCTGCATTTGACAATCCAACACAGGCCATATTAGCCCACTGATTAAAAGTACTTTTGCCTAACAAAATATATTTATCTTTATTTTTCCAAACTGAATCTTCACCAACCAAAAAACTCACATTATTTTCTTCCAAATAACCATTATTAGATAGATGACGCTTAATTGTAAAAACATTTGCATTAATACTTAGAGGTAAAAGAATAATCAAATCATTTGATATTTTAAAATCTTCTAAACATTTTAAAAAAGTATCAAGATTATTTAGAGCTTCAGGGAATCGACTTCCTATTATTAAAATTAACCTATTAAACATTATAATATTAGAAATTTTTTCATTTTTTGTATCTACAAAATCCATCATTGGGTTCCCAAAATATTTAGCACTAATCTTTTTTTTATTTAAATTATTTGCTGTAATTTCATCTCTCATTATTAAACTTTTACATCTAGTAGACCGCATTAGAAAAATTTCCCAAGGGTCCCATTCAGAGCCTTTAAATTTATGATAAAAATCACTCACTGCCCATCCAGGTCCGTTACTCCATGTATAATCACTTTTAGGCATGCCGACAAAACTAAATTCGCATTTTGAAATCCACGCAAAAAATAAAGGCAACAAATCACCCACGGCAATAATTTTATAATTATCTTTTGACTTGCCTCTTACAATTAAAAAGTTTTTAAAAGTATCTACTAAAAACCCTGCAAAAAAATCAAGAAGAAATCCTTTTAAGCTTTGATTACTAAAACCTCCGCTTGGTAATTCCTTGAGATAACCAATCTTGCTAAAATTCTTGGATTTTATGCAGTCAAAAATTTTACCATTTCCAACCAATGGCATCACTTCAACTTTTTTAATTTTTATTTTTTTTAAGAATCTTTTTATTATTTCTAATGCGATAACATCTTCCCCATGTCCATTACATATAATTAATAGAGAATGAGACGCGTTACTGCTAGGATCATTATGTGATTCAATCATTTCTCTATCGGCGGCATGGCCAAGTGGTAAGGCAGAGGATTGCAAATCCTTTATCCCCAGTTCGAATCTGGGTGCCGCCTTTTTCAAATCAGTTATAACATCCGCTATAAAGCTTTCAAAGAACTGAAGTTTTTCGTAGCGATTTTCGTATTTCAAGTCCTTCAGGCTGAATGGTACAGAAGATAAGTTACCTGATAAATTATCAGGTTTTATGAACCTATTTTATTATCCCATTAATAGCCCATTGAGAAAGCTTTCAAGTGATAAAGAAATATCGCCTGTAGATTCTAGGATAATAGAAGTATCGTTTTTTTATCCTTTCAGAAAAGAATTAAAAAATTAAATAAGCTAAAAAAGTGAAGATATGAAAAACAAAATATCTGAACTTACATAAATAAAATTGAGAGGTAGGATTACTTGCCCCTCTCGAGTCTTCAACCCTTTATCTAAAAAGTCAGTAATTGCTCTTTTGATTCAAATACTACTTATGATTTGGCGATAAGATAAATATAGCTAATAACGATAAAGAAATTCTAATAGGGTAAAAATATTCTATGATTTTTAAATTTATTGAAGGAAAATTAAGTATGGATCAAGGAGGTTTTATGAACCTATTCAATCAATTCAATGTCCTTCCAAAATACTTGACTGCATTTAACTATGCGGGGTTAAATTTGAATTAAACACCAAAAGAACTTGAGGAATACACTCTAGAGTTTCAAACCTTCTGGGATAAAGAATGTAGAGAAAATCCAACTAATCAGAATTTTTTTAATCTATTGCGACTGAACCTTATTTCTTTTACAAACAAGAGAATCTAGTAATCATTTTTTTTAAAGTTAATCTTTCTAATAGTCATTATCAGCAACACATATACCTAAACAACGTATATCATTCGAAGCAGTCCTTTTACAGTGATTACACAAAATCTTTTCATTATCTAGAGAAACTCGAGATTCTTTTTTGCTTTTATCACTTATTGAATTATGGTTAAGCTCATACGCTTCCATTATCTTATTTTTTGTTTTAATCGATATTAACAACAAAAGAAGGATTAGCGTTAGAAGAGGGTATATCCATAATTTTTACAGATTCTTTGGGTTCATCAATAATTTCGCTTTCCTTAGGGTTCTCCTCTACCGCGCAAGCCTCAAGGGCTTCTCTAAGAAGCGAATCAAAAGTCGCTCCAGGTAATCTATGTCTTGCAACCTCAAGAAAAGTTCTTGGTAATGATTCAGAAGCAGCATCTCTTAACGCAGGATTATTCTTTCTATGATCTTGTTCTTCTTCTATTGATTTGATAAATCTCAGTGTTACATCTCTTTTAGTAGAGGCTTTTATCAAAGTATCATTTTCAGAATTTGTAGAACCTGAGTCATTCTCAAGATCACTTAGCCTTTTCTCAAGACTATTTAAAACCTCATTAGCTTCTTTACTTATATGAGCTAATTGTCCGTCAGAAAGATTTGGTAAATCAGCAACAAAAACCTTTCCATGATCCCTTAAAGTTAAAAAAGTTGGACGGGGGCCTTGATTTTGACGCCCGTTAAAATCTGAATTATTACCTATTGGTCTTTTAGGAGGTGTAGGTCCAGCTGAGCTACGTCTACGTGTAATTCTTTGATTATTTTCAAAGGGCATTGAATTAAAGTTAAATCTAATTACTTAAATCTCCGATATAACTCGGCGGTAGTTTTATTATATTACACCTAACTTTTTCATTTGTGTAGATAAATTTAATTTGTAATTTCTCAAAAAACTTTTATTCAAAAGATTTAAATTATTATTTCAGGCAAAAAATTATTCTCTTTTGAATTATCTTTCTTGATAACCTTCCCTAAGACCCAACTTGATATATCAAACGCATTACAAATATTTAAGATCTTATCCTTATATTTCTTATCAATTATTAAACAAAATCCAACCCCAAGATTAAAAGTGTTCCAGAAATCTTTTTCAGGAATCTGACCTACATCCTTTAAAAATTCAAATAAAATAGGAATCTTCCATGATTTCTTATCTATGTAAGGAATAAAATCAGAGGGCATACACCTTGGTAGATTTTCAGGAATTCCTCCTCCAGTAATATGCGACATTCCCTTTATTTGAATATTCTGAGATAAAATTTGATTTACAATTTTAAAATAAATTTTTGTAGGTTTTAATAATTCATCATAAAAATCTAAGTTATATTTTTTTTCAAATTGCTTATCAATTTGATTATTATTTTCAATTATTTTTCTAACTAAACTAAATCCATTACTATGAATTCCGTTACTTTGTAATGCAATTATCAAATCATTTTCACATATTTTTTTGCCATTAATTAATTTTTCTTCGTCAGCTATTCCAACACAAAATCCTGCTAAATCATACTTATTCTTTGAGTAAAATCCTGGCATCTCCGCAGTTTCTCCTCCAAGTATAGAGCAGTTATTTTCTCGACAACTATGCGCAATACCTTTAATAACTTCTAATAATTGATTTTTTTCAAGCTTGCCTGTAGCAATATAATCAAGAAAAAAAAGCGGCTTTGCCCCAGTTGTAATAATGTCATTCATACACATTGCTACTAAATCAATCCCAACTTCAAAGTGAAAGTTTTTTATTTGAGCCAATTCCAATTTCGTGCCAACACCATCAGTTCCTGATACTAAGACGGGTTTTTTTAAACCCTCAAGAGGGATTTTAAATAAACCGCCAAATCCTCCAATCCCCTCCAAAACATTAGATGAATGTGTTGATTCGACAGATTCCTTTATTTCTGAGACAAATTCTCTTCCAGCTTTTATGTCAACTCCTGATGTTTTGTAATCCATAAAATAAAAATGATAGAATCCACCTATATAGATATTCCTCCGTAGATTGCTTTTGTCCAGTAATTATTTATTAAATAGATTTATTTTTTAAAACAAAGTGAACAAAATAATAATAAGAAAAACAGAAGAGCTCAAAGAATGGAGACAAAATCTCAAAAATGATATTAACTTTATCCCAACTATGGGTAATCTTCATGATGGTCATCAACAATTAATATCAACTGCACAAAGTTCAAATTGCAATACAAACTTGTTAAGTATTTTTGTTAATCCACTTCAATTTGATAGCAAAGAAGACCTTAAAAGCTACCCCAAAACTGTTGATAATGATATTGAAATTGCTTTTTCCAATGGGGCAGATGCAATTTTTATTCCAAATGTAACTGATATCTATCCCAAAAATAATAGAAGCATAAGTTATTTGAAAGCCTCTAAAGAATTATCTTCAGCTTTATGTGGGCTTACAAGAGTGGGACATTTTGATGGGGTTTGCACTGTTGTTTATAGATTACTGAAACTCGTACAACCCAAAAATCTTTTTTTAGGAGAAAAAGACTGGCAACAACTATTAATCATAAAAAACCTTATAGAAGAAAAAAAATTCAACATCAAAATTATCCCTGTTCCTACTCAAAGAGATTCTGATGGGGTCCCATTTAGTTCGCGTAATAAGCATTTATCTAAAAATGAAAGGAAAACTCTTAAATTATTCTCAAATGAACTAGAAAATGCAAAAATAATTTTTAAAAAGGATAAAAAGATTGACTTAAAACAACTAAAAAACAAACTCAAATCAAAAAATATTTCAATTGAATATTTAGAACATTTACATCCCTACACCTTGAAAAAAGTTCAAGCAAACGATAATATTTCAATTTTAGCAGGTGCGATAAAATGTGGAAAGACAAGATTAATTGATCACGTTTTTCTTATGAAAAGAAAGCCAATTATTGCAATTGATGGGCCAGCTGGTTCAGGGAAAAGTACCATAACAAAGTTAATTGCCAAGGAGTTAAATCTTTTATATCTAGATACTGGAGCAATGTATAGAGCAATAAGTTGGCTCTTTAAAAAAGAAAAGATTGATTATGCTAAAGAGTCAGAATTAAAAAAAATTCTTAATAATATTTCTATTATTTTTAAGTCAAATTCTATTTCTCAGCAAGATGTATTTATAAATAATTTTTGTGTTACTGAAGAAATTCGTTCACAAGAAATAAGTTCTATTGTTTCTAAAATTTCATCAATAAAAAAAGTGAGAGAATTTTTGGTTTATGAGCAAAGAAAAATTGGCCAGTCTGGAGGCTTGGTGGCTGAAGGGAGAGACATAGGAACAACAGTTTTTCCAAATGCAGAACTTAAAATATTCCTAACAGCTAGTATTGACGAAAGAGCTAAAAGAAGAAAGTCAGAGTTAGATTTAAGAGGGACTGAAGAAATAGACTTCAATCAATTAAGAGAACTTATAAGAAAAAGAGATTTTGAGGATTCAACAAGAAAAATTTCTCCTCTCAAAAAAGCAAACGATGCAATTGAACTTCTTACTGACGGATATTCAATTAATGAAGTAGTAGAAAAAATTGTTAACATCTACAATTTAAACATTCCTAAAGAGATTCAACTCGAATAATTTAATAAATAGTATCTAGAAAACCACTGACAGAGTCTTCTAAAATATCAAGGACATTATCAAATCCCTCATCTCCTCCAAAGTAAGGATCCGGGACTTCTATTTCTTGAAAAATGGATCTGAAATTTTGTATCTTTTTTATTGATGCAATATCAGATAATGATTTTCGAGATTTCATATCAATAATATTTTCATAATTTGAATCATCCATAGCAACTATGTAGTTAAATTTTTCAAAATCATTAGAATTTATTTGTCTAGATCTACTAAAGATTTCTACGCCCCTTTTTCGTGACGCTATTCTCATTCTAGTATCAGCCTTCTTCCCTATATGCCAACTGCCAGTCCCTGCAGAATCAACAATAAAACTATCATTTAATCCTTTTTTATTAATTAAATCTAGGAATATAGCTTCGGCAGCAGGAGACCTACAAATATTACCTAAACATACAAAAAGAACTGATTGTTTTTTCATCTAATCTAAAATATCCAAAATTATAAAACTTTATTCGTAGAAAATAATACTTTATTAATTAAGGATTCTGTAAAATCTTTACCAAATAAACTTGATAACAT
>QCSC01000010.1 GCA_003211655.1 Prochlorococcus sp. AG-469-F22
TGATGAGAGATGGTAAACCATGGTTTTTTACAAACCTTAGTTCCGGCAGCGGAGTTGATGACGTTATTAAATATTTAGTCGGACAAATACCAAACATTTAAAGTCTAAAGAATAATCAGTCGTATTATATTGGATTCAACAAAATGTTACGTACGCTACAAAACTAAATCCCACTCGTTTATAACTTTTACTTTATCCCCCCAATGTGGGTCAATTACTTAACTTAAACGAATTCATGAGAATTTCAAGGCGCATTTTGGCAGGTTTAGCAACTGCCTCTCTTGCCGTTTCAGTCACTTCCTGCGGAGGAGGATCAGACACTTCCGGAAGTTTCGATGACACTGTAACTGTTGGTATTTTACATTCCCTTTCAGGAACAATGGCCATATCTGAATCAACTCTTGTTGATACTGAAAAAATGGCTATTGCAGAAATCAATGCTGCCGGCGGAGTGACCGTTGGTGGAAAAAGCTACAAAATCGATTACATCGTTGAAGATGGAGCTTCCGACTGGCCAACATTTGCTGAGAAGTCTAAAAAGTTAATCGACCAGGATGGAGTTCCGGTTGTATTTGGTGGATGGACATCTGCTAGTAGGAAGGCAATGCTTCCTGTGTATGAATCAAAAGATGCATTCCTTTACTACCCAATTCAGTATGAAGCTCAGGAATGTTCAAACAACATTTTCTACACAGGTGCTTCACCAAATCAACAATCAGAACCAGCTACTGATTTTATGTATAAGAGGTCTCCTGCCGCTGGAAAGCCATTTTTCTTAGTTGGTTCAGACTATGTTTTCCCAAGGACATCAAATACAATTACAAAAGAACAACTTAAATCACTTGGAGGAAAGGTTGTAGGTGAAGATTATTTACCTCTAGGAAATACTGAAGTTGCTCCTATTATTTCCAAGATTAAGAAAGCCTTGGCACCATCTGGTGGCGGAGTTATTATCAACACACTTAATGGTGACCAAAACGTTGCTTTCTTTAAACAAATTCAGGATGCTGGGATTACTCCAAGTAATGGATATTATGTAATGAATTATTCTATTGCAGAAGAAGAAATCAGTACTATTGGACCTGAATTTTTAGAAGGTCATTATGGTGCTTGGAACTACATGATGTCAATCGACACACCTGAATCTAAGAAATTCGCAGCTGACTTCAAAGCTCTATATGGAAGTGACAGAGTAGTTGCTGATCCACAGGAGTCCGCTTACAACATGGTTTATTTATGGAAACAAGCAGTAGAAGATGCAGGAACATTTGAGAACAGTGCTGTTAGAGAAGCACTAGTAGGACAAACATTCGATGCTCCTCAAGGACCAGTTGAGGTTATGCCTAACCATCACCTTGCTCAAACAGTAAGAATTGGTCTAATCAAACCAGAAGGTGGATTTGAGATTCTTGAAGAAACTGATGGAGTTGTATTCCCACAAGCATGGAACCAATTTGAACCTAGTTCAAAAGGTTATGCATGTGACTGGACAGACCCATCTAAAGGAGAAAGATATAAGCTTTAATTTAAAAGCTTACTTCTAAAGAGAAGAGGAGGCTTAATGCCTCCTCTTCTTATATCCACTTAAATTTTCTTCTTATTAAAATTGGAATTGCTTCTTGATAGTTTATTCAACGGTGTAGCGATCGGATCAGTTTTACTAGTAGCAGCTTTGGGCCTAGCTATTGTATTTGGTTTGATGGGTGTAATTAATCTTGCACATGGTGAACTAATGATGCTAGGTGCTTACACAACATATGTAACTCAATTAATTTTCAAACTCCCACTATTAAAAACCTATTACAACGCATATGTTATTGTCTCCATCTTTTTTGCATTTATAGTCAGTGGAGTAGTAGGAATACTTTTAGAAAAAACTGTAATTAGAAAGTTATACGGAAGTCCATTAGAGACTTTACTTGCAACATGGGGAGTAAGCCTGATTCTTCAACAGTTCGTCCGCAGTGTTCCTTTAGCTTATGGGACAGGACTAGTAATAAGTCTCATAATAGGTTTATTTCTACCATCAGTTTTTTCATCAAAATTAAAAGAGTCTGTAAACTTTAAATATGTAAAATTTAGTTCATGGATATTTGCAGCTTTAGCAGGAGTTCTCTCCGGTAATTTAATTTCATCTTCAGTTAGCAAATTAAGTCGAGCTAGTGCAAGAAATGTAGATGTCACTGCTCCAGCATGGATGAGGGGTCAGGTTGAAATTCTTGGAACAGCTTTTCCAAAAACAAGATTAATGATAATAATAATTACTTTAATATCTGTAATTGCAATAACTTTATTTTTGAATCAAAGTGCTTGGGGTATGAGGATAAGAGCAGTAACTCAAAATAGAGAAATGAGTGACTGTCTTGGAATTTCAACAGAAAAAGTTGATATTATTACTTTTGGAATTGGTTCTGGATTGGCAGGTGTAGCAGGAGTTGCTGT
This sequence comes from Prochlorococcus sp. AG-469-F22, assembly GCA_003211655.1. Classification (GTDB taxonomy): domain Bacteria; phylum Cyanobacteriota; class Cyanobacteriia; order PCC-6307; family Cyanobiaceae; genus Prochlorococcus_A. The sequence continues at coordinate 2,443 of QCSC01000010.1, forward strand.
ATCTCTTTTGGGGTCGGTTGGACCTAATGTTGGAGGAAATTATATAGTTGGATGTTTTATGGTCGTTGTTTTAGGAGGTGTAGGGAACCTATTGGGTACAATTTTTGCCTCTTTTGGAATAGGAATAATGACTGATTTAATTGGAGCTGGTCGTCTTTTATCAATATGGCCTGATATGCCTCTACCACTATCTAATACAATAAATTTCTTTGCAACTACCAGTATGGCTAGGGTTATGATTTTTGCATTAATAGTAATATTCTTGCAATTCAAACCTACTGGTTTATTCCCTCAGAAAGGAAGGATGGTTGAGAGTTAATGGAATTTAGAAATTTAAAACTAACCAAAAAAACAACTTTTGTTATTTGGGTGCTCATTATTGCTTTTATTATCGCAGCTCCATCAATTCTTCCTGTTTTCAGATTGAATCTTCTTGGTAGATATTTATCATTAGCTATTGTTGCTTTGGGTGTAGATTTAATTTGGGGATTTACTGGTTTATTGAGTCTTGGACAAGGTATATTTTTTGCTCTTGGGGGTTACTGTGCAGCAATGTATCTACAGATAACAAGCTCTTCTGAATTTCCAAATAATATTCCAGAATTCTTTGGACTTTACGGAGTAGATAATTTACCTTTTTTCTGGGAACCATTTAGATCTCCAATCTTTAGTTTATTTGCAATTTGGGTGATACCTGCATTAGTTGCAGGAATACTTGGATTTCTTGTTTTTAGAAACAGAATAAAAGGTGTGTATTTTTCAATACTTACCCAAGCTGCTCTTTTAGTATTCTTTAATTTCTTTAATGGACAACAAAAACTTATTAATGGTACTAACGGGTTAAAAACTGATGTAACTCAACTTTTTGGACAAATGGTTGGTTCAGAATCAATCCAAAGAATGTTTTTTTGGTTTACAGCCTTATTAGTTATTGCCGCATGGTTTTTTTCAAAATGGGTAGTAAAAGGAAGATTTGGTAATATTCTTATAGGGATCAGGGATGACGAGCCAAGAGTCAGATTCACAGGTTACAATCCCGTCTTATTTAAAACAATAATATTTTCTATAGCAGGTGGTTTAGCAGGAATATCTGGGGCTTTGTATACTGTTCAATCAGGAATAGTATCCCCTCAATTTATGACAGTACCATTTTCAATAGAAATGGTTATTTGGGTTGCAGTGGGAGGAAGAGGGACTTTATTGGGAGCAATACTTGGAGCAGTCTTAATAAATTATGCAAAAAGTTTAGTAAGTGAAGCTTTACCGGCAAGCTGGATGTTTATTCAAGGTGGATTATTTATTCTAGTAGTTACAGCATTACCAGAGGGTGTTTTAGGATGGGTACAAGGAGAGGGACCAAGGAATCTGCTTCAAAGACTTGGTCTGAAAAGGAAAATCGAAACATACCCAAGTCTAGAAATTAAAAATGAAACGGAGGGATTAAAAAATGAATAAGGATACTAATTCTCTATTAAGCTTAGAAAATATAAGTGTTAGTTTTGAAGGATTTCTAGCATTAAATGATCTAAACCTTTGTTTAAAGAAAGGAGAATTAAGAGCTGTAATTGGCCCAAATGGGGCGGGGAAAACAACATTTCTAGATGTAATAACAGGTAAAGTAAAACCTACTAAAGGTGATGTTTTTTTTAAAGGAAAATCATTAATAGGAAGAAAAGAACATAAAATTGCACGTTTAGGTGTAGGAAGAAAATTTCAAAGCCCAAGAGTATTTGAAAATCTAACTGTTAAAGAAAATCTTGAGATATCAGTAAGTACTCCTAAAAGTCCTTTAAATATAATTAATAAAAAAATTAAAAATGATCAATTAGATGAAATAGAACATTTAATGAAAGTTATAAACTTATCTAAAAAAATCAATTCAAAAGCGGGTGCTTTATCACATGGTCAAAAACAATGGTTAGAAATAGCAATGTTACTAGGCCAAAAACCTGATTTAATGCTTGTTGATGAACCCGTTGCAGGTCTTACAGATGAGGAAACTGATTTGACAGCAGATTTATTAAAATCATTATCTGGAGATAATACAGTTGTTGTTATAGATCACGACATGGAATTCATAAGAAGACTTGATAGTAATGTTTCAGTATTAAATCAAGGAACAGTATTATGTGAAGGTACAATGGATACTATTCAAAATGACAAAAAGGTAATTGATGTTTATTTAGGAAGACCGGAGGAATAAATATGAAAAATCTACTAGAAGTAAAATCATTAAATACTTATTATGGAGAAAGCCATATCCTCAGAGATGTAGATCTAACCCTTAAATCTGGAGAAATGATCTGTTTAATAGGTAGAAATGGAGTAGGTAAAACTACTTTATTAAAATCATTAATAGGGTTATTAAAGGCAAAGAAAGGAGAAATAAACTTTATTGGAGAGAATATAAATAGAAAGGCCCCACACCAAAGAGCTAGAAAAGGAATGGCATATGTTCCTCAAGGGAGAGAAATAATACCTTATCTAACTGTAGAAGAAAACTTAATGTTGGGAATGGAATCGCTTCCTGGAGGGTTATCTAAAAATAAAAATATTGATTCAAGTATCTATGATTTGTTTCCTATTTTAAAAGAATTTCTTTCAAGAAAAGGAGGTGATCTAAGTGGGGGGCAACAACAGCAACTTGCAATTGCTAGAGCACTATTAGGTAAACCAAAATTATTGTTATTAGACGAACCTACTGAAGGAATTCAACCAAATATAGTAATAGATATTGAAAACGCTATAAATCTCATAATTAAAGAAACTGGTATCGGAGTTTTATTAGTTGAACAACACTTACACTTTGTTAAGCAGGCAAGTAGATATTATGCAATGCAAAGGGGAGGAATTGTTGCAAGTGGCCCTACAAGTGAATTAAGCCAAACAGTTATTGATAAATTTTTAAGTGTATAGGATTTAAACTTTCAAATATCACTTTTCGCATCTTATTAAATCAATACTATTAGGATGTGCATTTATATATTTATTAAACTCCATAGCTAATGTTCTTGCTTCATAAGCATCTAATGCATAAAAACAATTTTCTAATCTAAGATTTTGAAAATCTCTATAATAAACAGTATATGGTTTTAAGAAAGGCTTGTTATTCATGAAATTTCTAATAGTTAAAATACTATTTGTTTAGATACTTTAACCATGCATAAATTATTGAATTAAAGAAATATGTTTTGTTGCTTTCAATATATAAACTATCAAATACTTATAACAACGATTCAAAGTTTTCAGTTAAAGTTTAGTTTCCCCCCGCTTGATTTTTGTTTGTTTACCTTCAATTAAGAAAACAAACTTTGATAAAATTCCACCAAAGAAAGGAACCCAAAATTTTTCATAAAAATATTTCATAATTAAGAACTATTACGCAACACTAATTTCTTCTTCACTATCCATATTCTTTAATGAGTCTAGATTTATCGAATTAAAAAGATACTGCATTAAAAGAAGATCAAGCTCATTATTTAATAAATCAATCTCCGAAGAGAGTATATCATCAATAAAATAATTAAAGGTTTCCAAATCATTATTCATGAAAAAAAATCTATATTTTTGATAATTTTAATCATATAAAATATAAAAGCTAATTAAATTTTAAAATCAAAATATTACTAAAGAATTTTTTTAAATATATATTTTTGAAATGGCAGGAATTTTAAAAAGTTAAATAAATTTTAAATTAAAAGATGATACCATTATAAATCCTTTTGAATAATAAATTTTAAAATCAATACGAACTATTAAGCCAAGTAGGATTAAAAAAATTCCTAAATATGAATTTAAAGAGAGATCCAAATTAATAATTTTTGATTAAACATATATTAGCCTATGAAATTAAATCATCAAATCATGGATTTAATCTCAGTTAAATAAAAACAATTTATAAGCATTTATATCTAATTAACGAATAAACTAAATTTATAAATTAAAGTTGATGAATAAAATTTCATTCTCTATGCAGGAATTTTTGCAAAAAGATCTTAGTTCAAGCTTATTATCAATTTCAGTATTATTGGGATGGCTAGGAATAAGTTTTGTTTTCCTAAGAATATTAGCGATAATAATTAAAAAAATATTAGAAGCCGTATTCAAAAACTCTAATAAATAATAACAATAATTTATATTTAATTATCACAATTATAAAAATATTATAGGTATAATGTCTTATAAATGACGATCCTAGATAAAGTAAAAATAGGAAACAGGGTTAAGGTCAATCTAGAGCTTTCAAAAGATAGATTAACTAAAGAGACCATTGAAGCAATAAACATTTCATCAGAATGCACTATAAGTGATTTCAAAATTACTGATGGTATGGGTATTGGGGTAATTTTAAACTTATCAAATGGGAAAAATGAGTGGTTTTTTGAGAATGAAATTCAAATTCTTGATGAAAAAGGTATTATACTAGAAAATGAAGTAAATAAAATTAATTATTCAGAAAATAATTTTATATTGAATGCAGTAAATAATATTAATTACGTACCTAAGTTTAAATCCAGTGAACTTTTAAATCCGATTAATTTTATAACTTGGCTTATTGTTTCATTAAAAGATATTTTATAATTGATCTTAATATTCAACTAAATCAATATATTTAAATTTTTTAAAATTTATAGCATCCAAAATTTAAGCTGACTTTTCAAATAATATGGAAGAGAACATTATTCAAGTTGAAAATTTATCAAAATCATTTGATATTTCTTCAAAAGAACCTGGACTTAAAGGTACACTTAAGCATTTTTTTAAAAGACAAACTAAAAGTATTGAGGTTATAAAAAATATAAATTTTGAAATTCAAAAAGGAGAAATAGTAGGTTTTCTTGGAGCTAATGGTGCTGGGAAAACAACCATCCTTAAAATACTATGTGGTTTAATTTACCCTAGCCAAGGTAAATTGTCGGTTGCAGGTAACCTGCCTTATAAAAGAAGGTCTAATTTCCTGAAAAATATAACTTTAATAATGGGGCAAAAACAACAGCTAATTTGGGATCTTCCTCCAATAGAATCTTTTTACTTAAATGCCGCAATTTATGACATAGAAAAATTTGAAGCCAAAAAAAGAATTAAAAAATTATCCGATATGCTTGAGATTGAAAAGGAACTTTATATACCTGTTCGAAAATTATCTTTAGGTCAAAGAATGAAATCAGAATTATTGGCAGCTTTGATACATAAGCCAAATATTTTATTTTTAGATGAACCTACACTAGGCCTAGATATTAATGCTCAAAGGAATCTTAGGAAATTTCTGCAAATTTATAATAAAGAAACAGATGCAACAATTTGTCTAACTAGTCATTATATGAAAGATATTACATCTTTATGCAAGAGGGTAATATGTATTCACGAAGGATGTCTTACATATGATGGGAAACTGGAAAAACTATTAAAAAAAATATCCCCTGTCAAAGATATCCTATTTATTTGTAAGACGGATAAAGATGCTGAAGAACTAAGCAATTCAGGATTTATTATTAAAAATCAAAATCAAAAAGAAATTACAATAACAATTAAAAAAGATTCTATTAAATCTACTTTAAAAAAGATTCTTAACAAATTTGAAATCGAGGATCTATATATTAATGAACCTCCTGTAGACGAAATAATTGGGAACATTTTAGTAAAGGAAAAAGTATAAATGTTTAATTTAAATAAAAATAAGCTAACAACATTATTAAAAGTACAGTACTCAAATATGTTGGAATATAGAGTAGAAATAGCTTTATGGGCAATATCAGGAATAATCCCTTTTTTCATGCTCAATATATGGACAAACAATAACTTAAATGAATCTATTAACTTGAGTAATGTAATGCTCTCTAGATATTTTTTGAGTGCGTTCTTTGTAAGGCAATTTTCTGTAGTTTGGGTTGTCTTTACTTTTGAAGAAGACGCTCTTTTGGGTAAAATTTCTCCATATTTAATTCAACCTTTAAACCCATTCTTTAGATACTTTGCTCAACACATAGCAGAACAAATTACACGCTTCCCTTTTGCCATAATAATTGCGTTAATTTTTTTTCTAATAAATCCAGAAAGTGTATGGATACCAAGCTTAAGTCTATTCTTATTAGCATGTCTTTCTACATTTTTTTCTTTTTTAATTCAATTTCTGATTCAATCAATTATTGCTTGCTTCTGTTTTTGGACAGAAAAGGCTTCTTCAATAGAAAGATTATTATTTATCCCAACTTTATTCCTTTCAGGACTTTTAGCTCCAGTAATATCCTTCCCAGAATATGTGAAATCATGGATATACCTAACCCCATTCCCTTACTTAATTGATTTTCCAGCAAATATATTATCAGGGAATAATACAAACATAATTTCTGGATTTTTTATGCAGATATTTTGGATTTCAGTTCTTTTCCCCATATTTAAAAGGATTTGGTCTCTGGGAACAAAAAAATATACAGCGATGGGTTCATGAAAATAAGAAAATATATAAAAATTTATTCATTATTTTTTAGTACTTCCATTGCCTCAGAATTGGAATATAAGACTAACGTAATAATTGACTTTATTACAGCAATTTTAAGCTTAGTAGGTAGCGTATTTCTATTAAGTATCTTTTTCCAAAATACCGATAATATCGGAGGATGGAATTTTGAACAAGCCTTAATTATTCAAGGAATATATACAATTCTAAATGGAATTACTAATACATGGTTCAATCCAAATCTTACAGAAATAGTAAAACATATAAGGGAAGGAACCTTAGATTTTGTTCTTCTTAAACCTTTAGATAGTCAATTTTTTATTTCCTTAAATAAAATAGCGCCGTCTGGATTTTTAGAAATAATATTAGGTGTTGCTCTACTATTTTATTGCATAGATATTAATCAAATAAATATAAATTTAAGTTTTTTATTTTTATGCATTACAACATTATTTTGTTCTATCGTAATTTTATATAGCTTATGGTTTTTAATTTCAACAACAACAATTTGGTTTGTAAAAACATGGAATGCTACAGAAGTCTTACGTTCTTTTCTTTATATAGGAAGATTCCCTTTAAATTCTTTTTCATTTTCTTTAAGGATATTCTTTAGTATTTTTGTTCCAATAGCTTTTATAACAACAATCCCCTCTGCAGTTTACCTTGGTATTGCCAAACCATGGGAAATATTATTTGAAGTAATTGTATCCGGAATATTTTTTATAGTTTCAAGAAGATTTTGGTTATTTGCTCTGAAATATTACACATCAGCTTCTAGCTAATGTTTATTTAATAATTTCTCTACATAAATCCCACATTTTTTGCCTAGTGGTCTGATTAGTTAATTTTGATAATTTCTTGAAATTCAATGATGACTTTTCAATTGTAAGAAGATTACAAAGATATTTAATTTCATAATGTCTGGAAATCACTCCTAATTTAATGGAAATATTAGAGAGAACAACTATAAATGAAAAAAGAGCAATAGATAATAAGACAGAAAAAGATGATTTCAAAAAATCATCTTTTTGAGTTTTAACTTCGAATTTCATTAATCCATAATATGCTGAGGGCACTTAATCGCGGCAATTGCAATTGCAGCAACTTTAAAATTATCTGATTTTTCAATTACTTTCTTAACTTCTAATGGACCAAATTTTTCACTCGCATCACTATAAGAAAGGAGTAACGATTTATAATTATCATGACCTACATTTCTATATTCACAGAAATTATCCCCAACAAAATTCAATAGTGTTAGTAAAGTTAACTCAATCATTTAATTTTTAATTATTAATCACTTTTCTAGATAATACATTGTAATTAAGCTTTAACAAGCTCATAGAGTTGATAAATATCTAAATTTAAAATTTATTTTCTTTAAAAAAATTCAGAATATTACAAAACATTATCACTATTGCAAGACTCTTTAAAATTCAATTTTAAAAGCACTATCTGTAGTGTTTAATGACCTAACTCAAAGCGCTACCGATGGGGGGGGTTGCATTTTTATTCAAATTGGATTAAAAATAAGTTTCCCCATCACCCGGCCTCACAATTGTGAGGCCTTTTTTTTTAAGTTAAATAATATTCGAAACATTATAAAAATAAATTTGGTCTAAGAGTGTTTTTTAATACAATTTCAATCAAAGATGATAATTAAAATTTTACTTAAATTGTTCTAAAAATGAACCTTTCACTTTTAACAGCTACAGCAGCAGTGGGACTTTGTTTAACTACAACAGTTGTTCTAGCATTTGCCATAAGTTGATCTATAATAATGAACCAATTGACTTTACTAACAAACTAACTCCTACAAGCAGACATACAATTGTAAATGTACTTTTAATTAGTTTATTACCTTTTAAATTAGATAAATGAGCACCCAAATATCCCCCAGTAAAAGATCCTAAAATAAGAATAACCAATAAATTAGTAGGTATATAACCAATTCTGCTAAGGGAAAAGGCACCTATCGCATTCCAGAAAATACCTACTGTAAAAAAAGTTAAACTTACTGCTCTAAGAAAGTCCATCTTAAAAATTTTAATTAATAAAATAGTTACTAATAAACCAGTTCCTGAAGAGACAGAACCATTAAGTATTCCTATAAAAAAAATAGGTATGATAAATTTTATTTTTAGTTGAGAATTGATAATATACTTTGAAGAATTCAAACCTAAACCAGGTTTATGAAAAGAATATATAGCTAAGATTATTGAAAAAAGTCCTAATATTAAATACAAATATTGCTCAGAAAGGTATTTCACAATATATGCTCCCAAAATAACTCCTGGTGTTCCAAAGATTAATATCTGCCATAAAACATAAATATCATTTGTAAGATATTTAAAATTCCTAATTGATCCCCCTAAACCCAAAGCAACCGTGGCAACTTTATGAGTAGCAAGAGCTTGATAGTAAGGTAATCCAAATAAAATCAAGGCAGGTAGTTGAATTAATCCAGCACCACCTCCAGAGATAGCTGAAAATGTATTAGAAATAAAAGAAATTAAAAATAATAAAACGTTGTTATAAAAATAAAAATCTGTATTAATTGACGAATATATTAAAGTTATCAGCATTAAATATAATTCTAACTTTTAAAAAAAATAATTCAATCAAATGATATTAGCATCGTGTATTTATAATATAATTTAAAATTTTAAAAGTTTTTCAGAACTTAAAAAAAAAACTGTTATAATATTTTAAATTATCAAGATTACTATGCATAAGCAAGATGCAATTTACCTTGATCAACTATGCCCTAAAGTTAGCAATAAAAACTGGAAAGATTCTCTCCATAAATTAACTAAAAATACGTGTATTTATTGCGGCAATCCATCTGAATCTCTTGATCATTTACATCCAAGGTCAAAAGGTGGGAAAACCATCACAAAAAATTGTGTCCCTTGCTGTTTATCTTGCAACGGGGGGAAATCTGATACTGAGGTACTTAATTGGTACAGGAGTCAAAAATTTTATGATCCTAGAAGATCAATGGCAATTAGAGCATGGTTTAATGATGATTTAAAGTTGGCTTCTGTTTTATTAAACTACATAAAGTAATTTATTTTTTTTAATTTCTCTTTAAATCAAGTAAAGTTATTTTTTATTTACTCTAGTTATACAAGTTTATTTAATACTTGTTTGATTACAGGAAATAGGATTTTTTCATATCGACTAAATCATTTTTAAAGAAAAATATGGTAGAAAATTCTTCTTTCCACATTATAGGGGATTCAATAACTTTTCTTTCTGGTGATTTTACCGTAAATATCAAAGCAAAGACTACTATAATAGTGCAAAAAAGAATTATTATTAAATATTTATCCGATATATTATTCATAAAAAACCTTTAACTAGATAATTTCTTATCAGGAGTTGTCTTATCATAGATTTCTAAAAAATATGAATTAAAATAATCTATTCCCTCTTTACCAATTAATCCAAAAGACCATCCGCAATCATTTATAACTCTTATAGAAATTTGATTAGCCAAATCTTCTTTTTCAATCCATTTTTTTTGAGGATTATATGAAAATGAAACAATATTTTCGGTTTTAACTATAGAGGATGTCATAGCTTCATCCTTTGACAATCCATTTTGTATTGCATTACAAAACTTCTTTGAAAAATTTTTTGATATCCTATTCTGAAGAAGACTTACTGTAGGGTCAGAAGTATGAGATGCAAATGTACTTAAAGGATGAAAGAAAACAACCACGAAAAATACAAAGCTAAAAAAAAGTCTGGACAATTCGCTTTATCTTTTACTATAAATATTATAAATAATAATATTTAAATATATAAATACTTAAATAGTAAATAAATTTCTTTGAAATAGTTTTAATTAAGATTTCAATTTATTAAATAAAAACAACTATAGATGGAACTTAGTAATAGTATTTATAAGTAAATTTTGTTTTAATTATATGGACCATTTATTATTGACACTTCTTTTCTTTCCCGATTGGACAAATGGATTACCTTCTGATTTTTTAATACTCCATTTCTTTGTTGGAGCTGCGATTTTTCCATTTAATATGATACATGCTAGAGCAAGAAAATTTGATGCTAAAAATCCTGAGGAGGCAGCTATAGGATATAAAAATACAAATAATACTACTTACTATGGTTATGAAGAAATCAACTAGATTCCACTAAAAGCAGTTAATTAGTTAGATTTTTAATGAAATTTTTTATAAACTCAGGGATAGATCTCAAAATCTTTGGCCCTACAGAACCTATTGGGATTATTATCTTATTTATAGGATTAATTTTCAGTGGAATGATTTTTTATATTATTTACGCTGTGAGTACTAATAAAGAATCATTAGAAGATGCGAAGATAAGGAAACAAAGAAAATCTATTCAACAAGAAAAAATTGGAAAGCTGTTTCCTAAGAAAAAATAATTCTTATAGTTCTATTTTTGAGTAACTTTACGTTTATATAAATTACTAATTGATCGAGTGGATCATTAAACATTAGCCTTAACTCTTTGAAATTAAACATTGTAAAACCTAATATTATCAATACTTTCTTAAAATCGTGAGAATAAATTTAATGTGATTTAGTAGTCAAGGTATTCTTTTCTTTCATTTTAAATGTTAAAACTAAACAGAGAGATTATTATTTTTGGAAAATAGATATTTATTTCTGTTTTTAGCTAGTGGAATAGTAAATGATGAGGGTTTTTGGCTAATTGGAGTCAAAAATAGTGACTTAAAAATACTTGATGATGAAACTCTTTTGGAATGTCATAGAAAAGAACTAATAGGATATGAATCAGCTAAAGATATCCAAAATGCAATAAACTTGAATTTAGATAATTTAATGAATGATTTAAAAAATAAAGATTTTTCATTAGATCAACCTCCAATAGGAATTTCATTTAATATTCCATTAAACTTTTTAGAAAATATATTTGATTTCTGGTTAGAAAAATATAAAGATAGGCAAATATGGGAACTCTGTCTTGGTCTTCTGAAAATCAGAAGAAGAGTATCATTATCAAAGTTAATTAAAAGTGAGAGCATAACAGGAGATTCAAAAAAATTTGCTTTAGAAATCGAAAATCTACATAAATATCAGCCAAATACGATAAAAAATAAAGGTTCAAATGAGCCAATGTGGGAATAATTTCATATTTTTGAAATAAAAATGTTTACTTATTTAATATTCAAGGAAAAATATAATATATTTATAAATAAAAATATGAATAAACCATTTTCATTTAATGAAGAGCAAATGAATGGAATTGTTGAAGAAATATATGCAAATATAGTAAAAGAATGCGAAAAATTAAAAAAAGAGACAAATTGTCCTAACGAACAAGTAGTAGCCCTATTAAGTGTAATTGCCTCAAACTTTGCTCCAATAATTGAACATAAAAAGAATTAGAATGACAGAGTATTTTACCTGGGGCGAATTTGATAATAGTGTTGATTATATTGCTAATCAATGCAAAAAACTTAAATTATCAGGTATATATGGTGTTCCCAGAGGCGGCCTTTGCCTCGCTGTGGCTTTAAGTCATAAATTAAATGTTCAGTTAATTGAAAAGCCCTTAAAAAATTCACTGATAGTTGATGACGTTTATGAAACTGGGATGACATTAAGTAATTTTAAAAATATTGAAGGAGTTAATTTCTTTGTCTTAGTTAGTAAAAAGAAACCTATTTGGTGGAAGACCGTATATTTATCTCTTAAAGAAGAATGGATAGTATTTCCATGGGAAAATAAAGAAAATGAGCTTAAAGAACAAAAAGAATACAAAAGTAAAAGGAGGCTAAAATGAATAAAAAAAAATTATATTTAGCTAATCCATATGGGTTTTCAAAACAAACTAAAAATCTATTACCTGAATTCATTAAAATATTTCAAAATTTAAATTTAGAAGTTTATGAACCTTTTGAGAGAACAAAGCATTTAATTACAAACAAAAATAATTGGGCTTATGACCTAGCAAAAACCAATTTCAACGATTTAAAGTCATGTGATTGCATTTTTGCGATTGTTAACGGTAACCCTCCAGATGAGGGAGTAATGGTAGAACTAGGAATTTCTATTGCGCTTAATAAAGAAATATTTTTATTTAGAGATGATTTTAGAAACTGCTCAGATAGTGATGAATACCCTCTAAATTTGATGTTATTCGTTGGCATATCTAAGGAAAGTTGGTCAAATAATTATTTTGAATCCATAGAGGATATACTTAACCCAAAGAAGAATTTTCTTAATTGGGCAAAAAGAAAATAATAATCTATAAAGTTATTCTTAAATTATTGAGTAGTAAAAATCATTAAAAGAACCGTTAAAATGATATAATTATTTTTATTTGATAAATTTTGACTCAAGTTACTGTTGGAGAAAATGAGGGAATAGAATCTGCCCTTAGAAGATTTAAAAGGCAAGTCTCAAAATCAGGGATATTTGCTGATTTAAAAAGATTAAGACATCATGAAACTCCTATTGAAAAATATAAGAGAAAATTGCAACAAAGAAGAAAAGTAAGAAGAAGATAATTTATTCGATTATAAATATTTTTAATTATTTAAAAGGTGGAAATTTATAATTAAGTACTATGAAAATTGAGAAAATACTTTGATTAACTATTATAAAATTCAATAGTTAATCTCTAAAAAAAACAAAGTTGATATTTTTTATTTAATATTCTTTAGTTTCTTAACAAGATTGATTCCTACACCAGGAATAGCAAGAAGATCTTCATCTTTGGCAGAAGTAATTGACTTTGGAGTTTTAAAACCAGCCTTATAAAAGGCCTCTGCGCTTTTAGCTCCTACACCAGGAATAGCTTTAAAAGATTCTATTATTTTTTTCGAATCATCTTTCTTTGTTTTAGATTTAGTGGCCTTAGAAGACTTTACAGACTTCTTCTTAGTTTTTGATACAGTTTTTTTAGGTAAGGGAATTTCTGTAGAGGTTTCGCTCTTAAATAGGATTGATTTTATCTTACTTAAAAATTTAGTAATCATTTATTCAAAAATTTGATTATTTAATAAATTCTACATTTCAATAAAAAAATAAATTAATTTTTTCAAACAATCAATAATTTTAAAAAGAAATGATAGAAATTAATTTTTATTTACATCTATATTAAGTCATATATTTATTTATGGTGCAAGCTAAAAATTAAATGCGGAACTATATAAATATTATTAAAGTTCATATTTAATTTATTGATCTAATCCAAGAATGAAATAATAAATTTATTTTTTGCAGATTAATAATTCAAATTAGATATTTAATTAAAAATTAGGCCTTTTTTATAATTTAAGTTAATAAAAAATCCTTTGAATTAAATTTAAATTTCCGTACTGCACTAAAAATAAATCCGAAATTTAATTTCTAAGATAAAAACGATTTCAATCATATTATTCAGCTAAAACCATACCAAAATTTAATAATAAATTGACTTATTAATTTTTTTTTACTTAACTATTATGAGATACATTTCTTCAATCTTATTCAACTGATTTTTGAATATGCAATTAATAGTTATTAGTGGACCATCTGGAAGTGGAAAAACTACACTATCCAAAAGGATTTTAAAAAAAATTAAAAATGGAATAATATTAAATACTGATAATTACTACAGAACAGGTATATTAAGTAAAATATTATCACGAACATTAACTTCGTATTTTGACAGAAAAATAAGCTTCAACTTTGGATTATTTAAAAGAGATCTAGAATTTATCGTAAAAAACGGATTTTCTGATTTCTATTATAAATATAATTTCAAGAGTAAATCTATAAAAAAAGTATATCAAAATACTAAAAATATAAGATTTCTTATTATAGAAGGAATATTTGGACAAGAAATATTAAAAACCCTTTCAAAAGAAAGTTGCCTTTTAATTAAATTAAAAGCTAATAAACAAACTTGTTTGAATAGAGTAATTAAAAGAGATTTTTTAGAAAGAGGTAAAAGTAAAGATCTTGCAAAAAGAGACTTTATAAAAGCATGGGAATTATTTCATGAAAATAAAAAGGAATGTATTTCAAGAAATTATTTCAACACAATTGTCATTAGGAAGAAAAGTGATATGGACCTTCTATTAAAAAAAATAATTAATATAGTGAACTAATCTTATAAGACAAGTTTAAGGCACTCAATATTGCACCTTCAATCCTACCAAACCCCTCAAAATCAAACCAATCCCCACAAAAAGCTATATTATATTTATCACAAACTTGCAAATTATCAGGTATCCCTATACCAGATGGTTGAGAGGCTCTCCATATCATTATAGAAATATCCTGATAATCTATTAGTTTATTTATATAAGAATTTTTATCAAATATTTGATTGAATTTATCTAATAAGATATTTTTAAATTTCTTTTTATTAGTGCATTGAAAATATTCATTTATAAATTCTTTATTTCTCGTATGTAGGACAATACCTATTTCATTATTAATTTGTTTTTGAAATATAATCCTTTCAAATTTAAATTTTTCTTCTAGAAGATTATTTAAAAGGAAATACCTAAATCTATTCTTATAGTTATCTTTATAACTATAATTGGATTTTGTATAAATCAAAAAAGTTAATCTTTGAACATATTCTTGCTTATTAAGAAGATTTAAAATTGTATCAATTTTTTTATCATTATTTATTGGAATAGCTTCCCTCAATGGTATTTGATTTATCTTCAAAATATCTAAAGATCTTTTATGTAAAATTAAATTACTTGAACATACAAGAAATTTCGCCTTAAATTTATAGCCATTTTTTGAGGTTAAAATCCAACAATTATTTTCATATTTTAATTTGAGTATTAAAGTTTGAAAGAAAAAATCAACTTGATTTTTCAAATTATTATGGTTAATTATATTTCTTGATAAATCAGTCATAGAAGAGCTTGAAGTATAATTTTTGCAACTATGAAAATCGCAGATTATTTTTTTGGGATCTCTAGGATCTTCATATAATTCAATTAAATCAGAAGGATCTGATTGGATAATTTTTGAATCTAATAATTCCTGAATGAAAGCTTTCAGCAACTGATTATTATTACTGTTGCAAATATTGAAATTAGGGGAACCATGATTGAGTTGCCACCCACTATTACTAATACTATTTCTTGTACTAGAACGTCCTCCAAGATTTCTACCATTTTCTATTATCGCAATCCTACCTTGGTAGCCATTTTTCAGATGAAAAGATGAAAAAACACATGAAGATATTCCCCCACCAATAATCGCAATATCATAAAAAGTATCATTAATCATAATTATTATGTAGTTATTTTTTCATTAAAGAATGAATATCTTGTAATTTTTTTATTGAAGAACATTCAGTTTCAATTATTGGACAAATATTGTTATCAAGATAGATTTCAATTAAATCTTTTGTAAATGCGTAAAAATAATCTAGAGAATTAAGATACTTCTCTGAAATAAAAACCCCTTTCCATGGACGAAATTTAAATCGGGAAATAAATTCCTTTGATGGAATTAATAAGCTTCCGAAAATTTTCACATTTTTATCTTTACTATGAGATGAATTATTCAGAACAGAATCTTTTAAAAAATTAATTTCTTTTTCAAGTAATTTAATATCAGTTCCAAATTGAAGCCAGATTGATTTAGTTAATCTAGAGGAAAATTTCTTTTTTATTATTTCTCTTTCTCCACAAATATTGTAATGATTTTTCAAGTAAGGGTTATAAGCAACTCCTATATTAATATTTAAATTTTTTTCATTTTTACAATCTTTCAATACATCTAATACTTCAAAGTTTTTTTTCTTATTAGATCCTGAAACTAGCAAAATTTCCTTATTTTTATAAAACTTACATTTTTTAATAAAATTTAAAAACTCTAAATATGAATATTCTCTATTCTTTATATATTGATGATAAAGACTATAATGATATATGACATCTAAATTTTTATAGTTTTCACCAATATATTTTACAGTCTCATTTAGGAAATCTTTTTTTATTACCCCTTTGCATGGGATATTGATTTTATTAATATTGTTGGATATACAAAAATTAAGTTTTTTTTCTAATTGAAAAGTATTTTTAAAGGATAATTCGAATCTTAAATCATTTAACATATTCCAATTATAAAAAATTTATAAGTAAAAAGAGTTAACGAAAGCATGCGTCAAATACAAATCTTATTTTTGAATTATTATTTATTCTATTACCTTTTAATATGTAATTTGGAGAAACAGCTAAAGCAGCCTTTAAAGAGATTTATTCTTTGGAAGATTTTTCAATTATATCTTTAAAGCATTTCCAATTGTTAGGTATAACTATCCCTGGCCAAGAGCTCCATAAATCTAAAACTAATCCTGATAATAATAAAAATGAAGTTCTCATATGAAAAACAATAAAACATTATAAAAATAATTATATTTTGAGGAAAATAAAGATTGGAAGAACTTACAAAAAATTACCTTATAATTTTGTATTTTTATTAATACAATTATTCTTATTAAATGAAATATATGTAGAGGTCGAGGGGTTAGAATAATCTAAAAAGGATTACAAAAAAAATATGGCAAGTCAGGATTATCTAATTGCAATTGCATTAATAGAGCAAAATAATATCAGGGCCATGCCTTTAGGTGGGAAAGAGATTAAAGAAAAACTAGAAGAAGAAGGTGATTTAATTAAACTTGGGGAAGAAGTAATTCTAAATCTTCTTTTAAGAGTTTTCCAAAGAAGTGATGAAGGAGCATTAAAAAGAGTATCAGAAGATAAAGGCCTACTATTAGTTCATATGCATCCAAAAAGAATGCAAAAGGAACTACCATTTATAAAATCTGAATGGATAAGAGACGGTGATACAACTCAATTTTTAAAATATTTAGGTAATCTATCAAAAGAAATATGGACAGCTTCTTTTATAAAATATAAGGGTCTGGAATTAGTATCAATAGCAAAAAACGAAGATATATAGCTTTTATATACAATCATAATTTTTAAAATATTCTTTAATTAATTCATTATTTTCTCTAGATATTTTTATACACTTCTTTTTATTTCCAAAATTAATTGATACATAATTAAAATCATTTTTAATATGCAAGGCACAATTGCCTTCTATACAAATACAAGAATCAATTCTTTGGTTTTTAATTATTTTTTTAACGAAAGGTTCTCTTTCTTTTTCCTCATCATAATGAGGGCATGCTATCCCCTTTATTATTCCCAAACAATTTATTATCTCTAATTTATCAGAGAAAGAGTCCGTAATTCCTTGATCAAACCAGCATATCGCGCCGGCACTGACACCACTCATTATTATGCCTTTTTCATAAGCAATTTTCAGAATATTCTGCAAATCCCATTCTTTCCAAACCGCCAACATACTTTTTGTATTTCCTCCACCAACATAAATAATATCTTGGGATAGAATTTTTTTTTCCAAGTTTTCTGTTCTTGAAAAGAAATCAAGATGACTAGTTATACAATTTAATTTTGAAAAAGCTCTATAAAAATTTAATTTATATGAATCATTATCTCCTGATGCTGTAGGAATAAAGCAGATTTTAGGTCTTTCCTGTTTAACTAATGACGTAATATATTTCTCTATCTTAAGTTCACCTAAGGACCTTCCAAAACCTCCACCTCCAATTGCCACAATATTTTTATTTGACATTGCAATTTAAACTCAACTCAATGAATTTAAAACAAATTACCCAAAAAGATCAACTTGACTTAAAAAAAATATATTTTGATTCAATAATTTCTATAGATGAGAAAATTTACACTTCAGAACAAAAAAGAGCTTGGGCAAGTCAAGCCTGGGATAATAAATATTTTAATTTATCCTTAAAGGAAGGTAAAGGATGGCTTATTAATGAAAGAGAGAAGATAATTGCTTTTGCCTCAAGATATCCAAATAATAAAATTTCCCTTTTATATTGCAGAGGAGATTCACAAAGGAAAGGTTTTGGGACAAAGTTACTTCAAAAAACAGAAAAAGAAGCCATAAAAGAGGGTTTACCTTTCTTAACAACAGAGGCAAGCTTAATTAGTTATAAATTATTTCTAAAAAATAGCTGGAAAATAATTCGTAAAGAAAAAATAATTATCAAGAATATAACATTTGAAAGATATAAGATGATAAAAAATTTTTAATTGCTTAAATAATAAAATGAGTAGCAGAAGCAAAAAATTATTATTATTGCAAAGATCACTTATTTGGTTTTTATATTTATTTTCAGGTTACATACTCTATTCAAAAAAAGGATATTTATTTTCTATATTTATTACCTTCGCAAAGGTAATTTATCCATTATCAATTTTTTGGTTACAAATAAGGATAAAAAGGAGTGAAAAGTTCTTACCAATAGATTCAGGCATGAAAACATCCCAATTATGGTTTAATCTATTGCCTGTTCTAGCATCCTTTATTACCGTAGCCTTAAGTATATTAAATACAATTTTTTATCTCATAAATAAGGTTATATAGATTTTAAGGCTAAAAAGACAAAACATTATGTAAAGAAAATTGCTATTTCAAATAAATTGCTTAAATTTTAAATAGTAATAAATTATTTTTTTCATGCATAACATTACGTTTAAAGGAAATGTTAATTTTGATAATCAAAAGGAAAAATTGAACGAGAATGAATTGTTCTCTCTAAAAATTACTGACAGTTTATATAAAAAAGATATTGGGAAATTCCTAGAAATATTATCATCTCATTTCATCCCGTAAAAAAATCCCTACATGATGTTCAAATTAAAACAGTGCAAGAAATAAGTTTGTTTTTGACAGATAATATATTTAAATAAAAAAAAATCTAATGCAAATGTATCTTGCGGATTGTCAATTTCCAGATATTGATAATCAGGTTAAGGCCTATAAATTATTTGTAGAGGCATGGGAGAATGGCGAAATGGCTAAAGCTGACAAAACTGATAATTTTGAAATGCTCTTTAGAGTACATGCTCCTGGTGAAGGAAGAGTAGTTTGTTTGTGTAAAGCTTATAGTGATAAGGAAGTTTTTGAACATTTCGCCCCTTGGAGAGCAAAATTTGGAATTCATATGGAATTTACTCCTGTGACCAGTTGTCAAAACATTGTTGATTATCACAAAGACTTATTTAAATCAATGAATTAATAACCTATAAAATTTGTTTTTTAATGTGAAAAAACTATTCTCAAATATTATTAATAAAGATAAAAATACATCTTTATCTAAAAAATTTCCTAAAAAAGAAGATAGTGAAAAATCAAAACCTTTAATAATTTTCGGAACTATTGTTTCATTATCTTCTATATTTTTGCTCCTTTATACAATAAATAACAAATTTGGCTGATATGAGTAATTTACACAATAACTTTTATCTTGTATTTGAATTATATTTGAAAAAAATAAATAAATTTTATGGCATTTGAACAGGGTGGTATGGCTTCAGGCCTTCTGATTATCGCAGTTTCAATCGTTTTTGCTGCTGGATTTGGGTTTTTAGTATTACATTTTGTACCAGGAACACCTTTCTAATAACATTATTAATTAATTAATTAATTTGATCAAAATTATATGTTTACTTTCTCAAGATCTTGCACAGTGTTATCTTCTTCTGTTTTATTTTTGACTCTATAAGCATAAATTAGTGAACCTAGCGCAATAGATGTAGAAGCTAATATTCCTGAAATAAGTATCAAAGCAAACAAGCCACCTATCAACCCCCCTTTTAATCTAAGTAAATTAGACTTTATGAGAAGAACTAGTAGAAAAAATGTAGTAGCTTTGAGAGAAGTAATTTTAATGAAAGCTAGAGGAGCAAAAGGGTTTAATAACATTTAATTTTTTTATATTTACTACTCTAAAAAAAAATTCTTAAAACTGCTAAAAAAAAAGACTCAAAAAGAGTCTTTTAAAATTCAAATTCAAAAATATGAATTATTTATTCCTCAGTATCAAATTTGCTAAGGTTTGGTCCCGCGACTAAACCAACAAGCCCAAAGAGGACTAAAGAAGCAATCCCAACACCTGCGGCCCAAGGATTAAAACCGCCAATGGCGAATGAAGCTAAAAAATTCATGAATTTTAAATACAATTATCTCGGAGCTAGCATACAGAATTATTGAAGGGAATATACCCAAATTGAGACATTTCTTTGTAATTCGAAAGTAATTCAATGAAAGGATGGTTTTGTTGCTACATGAATATTTGACAAATGGAATACTTTACTAACAAATCTTTGATGGACAACAGGTCACTAATTTTTCACTTAAGATCAAATTATAGAAAATAAATCATTATGAATACAAATTTAACATTTATATATGATGGAGAATGTCCTTTTTGTAATCATTTTGCAGAACTTTTAGAACTTAAAAGTAAAATAAATAAAATTTCTATTCTCGATGGTAGAAAAAATCCCAAAATAATTAAATCTCTTTTAGAGAAAGGTTATGACATAGATAGAGGAGCAATCCTTCTTAAGGATGATGATATATTTCATGGGGCTGAAGCAATAAATAAAATATGTAATCAAATAAATAACCCGTCTGGCAAACTTTTAAAACTCTTATCAAATATCTTTAAATCAAACAAAAGAACGAATTTATTGTTTCCCTTCCTTGTAAGAGCAAGAAGATTAGCCTTAATTGCAAAAGGTGTGCCAACTTCTTTAGTTTGAAAAAATGATTCCCTCCAAATTAATAAATGACATATTTTTAAGCTTATTTGTGATTACAAGATAATTTATTATTTCTTAGCTAGAACATATAAGTAATCTCTAAAAGTAATGATAGAAAACTTCAATCCATTTATATCATTAGGTGGTAAAGATCAGAAAATAAATCATATGGCAGAAGCTGCACTAGAAATGAATTTAACATGCAATGATTTAAAAAAAGATCTTGATTTAACTGATGGGGATGTTATTGATATGTTGCAATTAGTGATGGATGGGTTTAAAAATAGAAATTAAATAAATAATCTCACTGAAAAATTTAGTCTTACTTAAATTTTTAATGAAAAGTATACACATTGAATTTTCAAAATATGAGTCGGTAAATTCATTATGGTCTGAATTGATAGAACATCATGGATTTGAAAGAGCTAAAAATATTGTTTCACAAGCTATAGATTTACAAAAAATGAATGGCAATAAAAATTTAACCATGCCAATTATATTTTCAGGGACTGGAGGATTAGCATTAATTCCTATTCAATCATTAAAAGAAAAAACTTTAAAGATTAAATCAAAAGAAAATCAAGTACTCATATTTAATCTCAAAAAGAAATCATTTCAAATATTAAATGAAGCTAAACATTAATAAATTTTTTGAAAACCATTAAATAAAACAAATTAAATTGAAAAATATCTCATCACAGAATTAATTGATATACAAAACCTATAGAAAATTTTACTCAATATTTACAAATTTAATTTATAGTCTAATTATATTTATAACGAACAATGACTTTTGAAGCCAAATATCTAGGTTCAAACGGTTGGTTAATCAAATTTGATAAAACCAACTTAATAATAGATCCCTGGCTTACAGGCGATTTGATATTCCCCCCAGGAGAGTGGTTTTTCAAAGGTTCACTAGATAATGAAATTTTAATTGAGGAAGACATTAATATAATTCTCTTGACGCAAGGATTACCTGATCATTGTCATGTTCCTTCATTAAAAAAGTTTAAAAAAGATATTGATATCATCTGCCCCAATAGTGCAAAAGGAATTCTTGAAAAATTAGGCTTTACTTCGATAAAAGTTCTTAAACCAAAAGAAAAAATCATGCAAAAGGATCTAGAAATAGAAGCTACTGCTGGTGCTCCCGTACCACAAATAGAAAATGGATACATAGTAAAAGACGATAAAGGGAAGGGTTTCTACATAGAACCACATGGTTATCTTGATGAAAACGTATATTCTCAAGAATTAGATGCAGTCATAACTCCAATAATTAATCTTGAACTTCCTCTTGTTGGATCTTTTGTAAAAGGGGCCGATGTGCTTCCCAAATTAATAAAAACTTTTAATCCAAAATATATACTTTCAAGTACTGCTGGAGGAGAAGCAAAATATACAGGCCTTTTAAACAAATTTATATCAGTTCAGGAATATGCAGAAGAAGTAAAATGTAACTTGGTAAATTTAAAAACTATGGATTCTGTAAAAATTTAGATATTTTTAATAAAGAAAATTCATAACTATATCGTTAGTGCTTATAAACTAATAAAATAGAAAAAGATAAGGGTTATCTAAAATTTATTCATTATTTTTTTCAACAATTTGTCTATTTGCACTAAACACATCCTATTTATGCGACAATATCAAGCTCGATTTAGTAATTAGAAATAATATTAATGGAGATTTCTCAATAGTTAAAACCATCTCTGAAATTGAACCTGGAGCATTTATTAATATAGATTGGAATGGAAAAAAGCTAATGCTACCATATTCTCTTAGAAAAGATTACTTATCATTTACAGACAGAAAATGGGATTGGAGATACGAAATAAATCAAGAGAGATTGGTAAAAGATAAAAATCCGATATTGTATGAGTTACTTCCATCTGGAGTAATCAAAGATCATATATGTCAATTAGGAGAAACCTAATTATTTTAATTTATTATGCACATAATACACTTTAATAAATTATTTAGTTCAGAGGATTAATTAATTAAATATGCTTAACGTTTCAGACAATAAGAACAATAATCCATATATAAAACTGGAGGATTATAAATCCTTTGATTATGAAATACCTAATATTTTTTTGGATTTCATAATTGAAGACAAAAGAGTAATTGTTAAAACCGAACTAAAATTGATCAAAAAGAATATTAATATAAATTCCCTTATTCTTGATGGGATAGATATATTTGTTGAAAAGATATATTTAAATGAATCTTTATTAGAAGAAAATAACTATTCAATACAAAAAAATAGATTATTAATTAAACCCATACTCAAAGAAACTTTTACCTTAAAGATTGTGGGAACAATTAAACCAAAGGAGAATTTTTCACTTTTAGGAATGTATGAAAGTAATGGAATTATTACTACGCAATGCGAAGCAGAAGGCTTTAGAAGAATAAGTTACCATTCTGATAGACCTGATATTTTAAGTAAATACAAAGTAAGGATAGAGGCAAATAAGGAAGATTATCCTGTTTTACTTTCTAATGGAAATCTAGTCAAAGCAAATGATCTTGAACACAGAAGGCACGAAGTGATATGGGAAGATCCATATCCTAAACCCTCATATCTTTTCGCTTTAGTTGCAGGAAAACTGAACTGCATAAAAGATAACTTCAATACTAAATCTAATAAAAAAGTAGAAATAAATATTTACGTGGAAAAAGGTGATGAAAAATATGTACAACATTCAATCAATTCATTAAAGAAGTCAATGAAATGGGACGAAGAAAAATATAATCTTGAATACGATTTATCTTTATTTAATATTGTTGCAATTAGGCATTTCAATATGGGAGCTATGGAAAATAAAAGCCTAAATATTTTCAATTCTAAATTAATACTTGCAAATAAAGAGACTACGACTGATGAAGAGCTAGAGCGTATAGAAGGTGTAATCGCTCATGAGTACTTTCATAATTGGACGGGAAATAGAATAACTTGTAGAGATTGGTTTCAATTATCCCTAAAAGAGGGTTTAACAGTATTTAGAGATCAGGAATTTACAGCAGATCTTCATAACCGTTCAATAAAAAGACTTGAAGATGCAAAGTTCTTAAGAAAAGCACAATTTAGAGAAGACTCTGGTCCAACATCACATCCAGTGAGACCTGAAAAATATTTAGAGATAGACAATTTTTATACAACTACTATCTACGAAAAAGGAGCAGAAATAATAAGGATGCTTAAAACATTAGTAAAAGAAGAAAGCTTTAATAATGGTTTTAGTAATTTTATTTCTACTTATGATGGGAAAGCAGCAACTATTGATCAATTTGTTGATAAGATTTTAGAGAATAACAAAGAAATAAATATTGAAAAATTTAAAACTTGGTATAAACAAAATGGAACTCCACTAGTTAAGTTTAAAAGAAAATGGGATAAAGAAAAACAAATCCTTAAAATACAAGTCTCGCAAATAAATTCAAATAAAAAAAATCTTTATAACAATTTACCTCTAATAATTCCTATTAATATTGCAATATTCTTGAATAGTTATGAAAAAATAAATAAGACACTTATCTTAAAAGAAAAGGAAGAAGAATTCACTTTAGAAAATATAAACTCCAAATTTGACAGCCCAATAATTTCTTATTTTCGAAATTTCTCAGCTCCCATTAAATGGGAAACAGATACTACATTTGCAGAGAAATTATTAATACTAGAATTTGAAACTGATTATTTCACCATATATGACACGATAAAAGGTATATATAAAAAAATAATTTGCAAAAGAATATATGAAGAACCTGATATTAATATTGAAAATAAATTAATAACAACATTAAGATCAATAATAAGGAATAATAAAAATATAAATTTATCTCTCTTATCTGAAATACTTAGTATCCCAACCTTCTCTGAAATAGAATCAGAGATCAAGAAAGTCGATCCATTAAAAATTTATAAAACTATTGACGACTTAAATTATCTTTTTGGTACTAAATTAAAAGTAGAACTACTGAATAAGCTTAAAGAGATTGATAAAAACATTACTAAAATATGGCCTGAGGGTAAGGATGAAAGAAAACTAATAGAAACAATATGGAGGTTACTTTTACATAGTAAATATGAAGGAATTAAAAATAAAGTAATTAGTTATATAGATAGTAATTCAATGACTCTTTCAAAAGCTGCTTTGAATGTATTCACAAGGATTAATTGTCCGGAAAGAGAATTAATTTCAAATATTTTTTTTAATAAATGGAAATACAATCCAGTAGTCTTAGATAATTGGTTCTTTTTTAAAGCATCTATTGAGATAAATAATAATCAAAAAAATATTGAAGCTCTATTTAAAAATGAATATTTTGATGTCAAATCACCCAATACTTTAAGATCTATATTAAACGCATACGTAACAAGAAATTCATTATTCCACTCCACAGATGGATCAGGTTATAAATACATAGCAGATAAGATTCTAGAATATGACAAATCAAATCCAATAGTAATTTCACGTTTTATAAAAATATTTAGTACTTTTAGGCATTATGATAATCCTTATAAAAGAAATATAATTAAAGTTCTTGATTACATTAAAAAAAATAATCTTTCACCAAATACAAGAGAAGTTATAGATGCAATTTTAAATTAATATTTATTCTATTTATATAATCTTATAACTAATATTATTAGGATACTAATAAAAAAAATCAAGAATCTCTTTGAAGAGATTAGTTTTTTAAAATTACTTAATATATCTTTTTTGTATTCTTTATTCCACTTTTTATTTACGTAATTATTAGTTACAAATTTATTAGGTCTACCACAGAATAGGCAAGTAGGAGCTGCTATTGAGATTAAATTCTTACATTGTGGGCATTTTTTTTGCATCATGATTATTTTATTTTAGCAAACAATTTTAAAAAATTTTTAATAAAAAGTATATATAAACAAGTCTCTTAAGAAGAAAAATATTAAAGATTATTTATACAAAATGTTTCGCAAATAATTAAATTAAGTTTCAAAAGAATACTCAATTAAAACTAATTAATGATGTGGAATATAATAGATTATTATTTTAATTTTTATATGTTTGCAATTGCATTAGGATTGGGTCCTTTAGAGACAATTACAATAGCAATATCAGCTACAGTTTTTATTGCTGCTTTTACATGGGTATCAATTAAAGGTGATTTAAGAGAACTTGCAAACGAACTTATTGATGATAATAATCAGAAAGAAGAAAATTAAATTTTTCTATAAATAATTAATTATGTAGCCTTGGATAATCAATAATATGTCTTATTTCCTTAAGAGATGCTCCATAAATACTATTACCACTTAAATTAACTCCTTTCCACTTTTCTTTTTGGTTAAAAGTATCTTTAGTACTAGAGTTATTCATAAAAGAATGCTTATCATCCCATGTCAAAGTTATATCCCAACCTTTATAGTTTTCTATCATAGAAAAAGATAATAATACATTTAAATATTACATACAAAGAGAGAAAACAAAAACGAAGGAAATAAGTAGTTTTTTTATAATATTTATTTAATATTCTGTAAATTAGGAAATAATTTTAATTTTAAGTGCTGACTTGTCCGCATTTTCTCGAGCAATATTTAGGTCATCATCTGATGAAAGAACTACCCCCATTCTCCTTCCTTTATTTGATGTTGGTTTCCCAAATATTAGAACTTTAGTATTCTCTACTTCCAATGCTTCGTTAATTCCAGTGTATGAGGGATTATTAGATTCTTTATCTGATATTATTACTCTGGTTGCTGATGGCTTTAATAGTGAAATATTTGGAATGGGTAGATTTAAAAAGGCCCTTAAATGTAATTCAAATTCGTTTATGTTTTGACTAACTAAAGTGACCATTCCGGTATCATGAGGTCTAGGAGATAATTCTGAAAATATAACCTCTTTGTCCTTAACGAAAAACTCAACCCCATAGATACCCGAACCATTTAAATTATTTAAAATTTTTGTTGTCATTTTTTGGGCTTCATTAATCAAGGATTGATTCATGTCCAATGGTTGCCAGCTACATTGATAATCTCCTTTGTATTGTTCATGACCTATTGGCTCACAAAATACATTTTCTCCGTTATCTTTTCTAATAGTTAAGAGGGTGAATTCATAATCAAAATTTAAAAATTGCTCAAGTATTACACCAACTATTTTTCCCCTTGAATTCTTCAAGGCATCATTCCAAGCTAACAAAAGATCCTCTTTCCTATTAACTAAACTTTGACCTTTACCTGATGAACTCATTAGAGGCTTTAACAAAAGAGGAAAGCCAATTTCAGAAGATTTTATTTCTAGCTCTTCAACATTAAAAACATAACTAAATTTTGCAGTATTTATCTTTAATTCTTTAGATGCAAGATTTCTTATTTTGTCCCTATTCATTGTTATTTCAACAGTTCTAGCGTTAGGGACGATATTTATTCCTTCGTCTTCTAATTCCTTTAAAGCTTCAATCGATAGTGCTTCAATTTCGGGGACTACAAAATCAGGTTTTATTTCTTTTATCTTATTTTTTAAAATTTTCTTATCAGTCATATCTATTACAAAAGAATTATCAGCTAATTGCATCGCAGGTGCATTTTCGTATTTATCAATAGCTATTACTTCTAAGCCTAATCTTTTAGCTTCAACCACTAACTCTTTCCCAAGTTCGCCACTGCCTAGTAATAATATTTTCATGGGCATAAATTTAAAACTACCTATTAATTTTTAAATTTATGTTATTTATCATCGTCAGATAGCTTGTTAGAGAGTTTATCTTTTCCTTTATTAGCTTTTAAACTAGACAAAAATGAATTATTCCCGAACCAATCATTTTGTTTCATTCCTCTTGTAATTGAAGTTGAAATAGCACCGAGAAAGAAAAATCCCATCATTAACCAAAGGATTCGTTCTAGAGCAATTGAAGGCGAGAAGCCCTGTCCTGATTTTATAATTTCAGTAAGAGGGTCTAAGGGGTCCAAGTTAGTTTTAATTTACACTTATTAATTATATAAGAAGAGAAAAACTTTTTACTTAAAGATTACAAATAAAGATAATAAGAAAATAAGATACTAAACAACGCAAAAACATTTTTTGAATGCTATCTTCAAAAGATAAATTTATAAAACATATGGTAGTAGAAGTCCAAAACACAACTGTTATATCAGCAAGTGGAGAAGCTAAAAGTCTTGGCGAATATTCAGAAAATGTAATTTTGGTAGTAAACGTCGCCAGTTATTGCGGCAATACTGCTCAATATGAGGATCTCCAAAAGCTTCACAATAAATATTCAAAAAAAGGTTTAAAGATTCTTGCTTTTCCTTGTAATGATTTTGGTAATCAAGAACCTGATTCTCTTACAGAGATTAAGAACTTTTGCTCTACAAAATATGGAGTTGAATTCGAAATTATGGAAAAAGTTCATGCAAAAGGTAACACCACTGAACCATATACAACACTAAACAAAGTTGAACCAAAGGGTGATGTTGAATGGAATTTTGAAAAATTCTTAATTGGTAAAGATAGTAATGTAATAGCTAGATTTAAACCTGGTATTAAGCCTTTCGATGAAAATTTAATTGCCGCAATAGAGGTAGCATTAGATTCTTAATATGGAATTAATATAAAAAATCTTTAAACCAAATAAAACTAATAGGCTGTAATGATTTCTGAGATTTTATAACTAAATGAATATATTAGGATTATTTATTCTTAATTGTCATTGTTATA
>QCSC01000011.1 GCA_003211655.1 Prochlorococcus sp. AG-469-F22
CACAATTTATTAGAATTATCTAATTTAATAGCTTTTGATAATGCGATTACGGAATCATCAAAAAGATTACATCTCTGTAGAGCATAACCAAACTGGAAATACCATAGTGCATTAGAATTTTTTGTTTCTAATGCTTTTCTAAATGATTCAGAGGCTTCTTTCCATCTACTTAATTCTTGATGCGCACAACCTAACTGATAGTGCCAAAGTGAATTTGAACTATCTAAACTAATTGCATTTGTTAAAGCTTGAGAAGCTTCTTGCCATTTGTTTAGATCTTGATATACGCAACCTAAATGATAATGCCATAATGGTATAGAGCTATTTATTTTAGTAGCTTTAATGAAAGCTTGCGATGCCTCTTCCCATTTCTCATTTTCTTCTAATACACATCCTAAGTCGAAGTAAAAAGTCCCATTATTTTGTTTATTAATTGTAATGTATCTCCTAAAAATTTTTAGCAAATCTATTTAAAATATTTAAATCTATTATAAGCTTTAAAAATGAAAGAAGCTTTAATTTCGAAAAGTTATAAGAAATTTAAAATTTTAATTATCTTTTTTATTTTATAAATTTTTTTAAAGATTATTTATTTCTATTTTTAATAAACTCTTGAATAGCATTAAGCATCTGGTTTTGGTAAATCCTAACTAGAAAGATAAAAATAATTGATATTGCAGATTTGGTTCTTAGATAAATTAAAGTCATAATTAAAATCATGATAATAGAACTAACTAAAGGTTTTAAAATTTTTTTATCTCTTCCTTTTTTATTTAATAGCTCATTAAATTTATTATTAAGGTTTGTTTTATCAGTATTGTATTCAGCAATAAACAAGTTTAGATCAGCTTTATTTTTAGAATTTTGATAAATTATGCTTTTATAGTAAATGAATCCACCAGTTAATACTATAAAAGCAATTTGGATATCGTAAATGATAATAAATAAAACTAAAATTCCGCAAAAAGTAGCGTTTTCATAATTTTTGATAGTATTATCAGCTTTTGATATAGTTTGTTTGAATTGAGAATAACTATTTTTTGTTAAAATAAAATTTTCTCTTTTAAATTTATTAAATAACTTATTTTGAATTTTTGAAAAATAAAAACTTTTTAGATCTTTTAATATAATAAGTGAGAGTATGGCAAGAGATATTGATATTAAAAAAAAAATGAATAAATTTTTGTCATTAGGTGAAGGCAAAGATAGAGCATCAAATATAACTTTTAATCTTGGAGATAAAGTACCGTCTGAAATAGACTTTATTGCTGTAATGGGAACTATAAATAAAGCAATAGTATTAAGTTTATATAAAACACCTAGAAATATTGGTAAAAAGTATTTTTTCAAATTAATTAATCTTTTAGTATTTAAAACAAACATTTTATTCATTATTAACTTGTTAAAGATGTATTGTTATATAATATTTAATCATAGAGAAAATCCTTAGCTAAATAGGTTAAGAAGTGTTTAAATTCTACTTGAATTTATTAAAAGTTTTTTGAATTAACCTTGTAATTATGCTTATATCTGAAAATTTAAAAAATAATTTAAAGGATCATATTAAAAAGGTCATTATTATGCGTGAAAAAATTCTTATATCATTGATAATGAAATATTCGCTCCATACGAAGCGCTATAGAAAATTTAGAAAAAATATTTTACCTCTAAACTTTTGGCATCTTATTCCGATAAAACAAATCCGCTCAAGAATGTTTAATGAACTAATTAAAGGAAATGTTTTAGGATATTTAATCCTTCAAAATGAGGAGTGTAATATTTTATTTAAGGTAAAGAAGGAATCTAATACTTTTACAGATTTAATAGCTACTGGAATATGCTTCCTTCTTATAAAGGATAAAGAAGCAGCTGCAAATAGACTTTCTAGAGGTTTTAGAAATAACTCCACAAGGATTGTTTCCAGAATAAGCACATACGGATTCCCAAATGATGTAGTTGAATGGGCTAATAAACATAACGAAAATCTAGAATCTGAAAAAAAAGTTCAAGAAATGATTGATTTATACAATACTGAAGGACAAATAACTAATCTAATAATCTATCTAATTGTAGGACTTTATGTCTCTGATAAAAAAAGGTATGGAGGTCTCAGTGCTGCTATTTTATTAAATTTAAATTCATATTTTAAGGATCATAAAATTCATAATAATTCAACTAAGACTTATGATGTTTTATTGAATAGATGCCTTAATACCTTTAATAAACAAGGATTTTTCAAAAAATATGATTTGAAATTGTTTAAGATTGATTTTTTAATTAGTGCATTTAAGACAAACTTTTTAAATAAGTTCAAAACAGATTCCATAAAGTATGAATTGAATTCAAATAATTTTGATCAAGATAAATTTGATCTAGAGTATTTAGAAGAAAATAAAAAACCTTTTCAATGGGAATTTGGAACTCAGAATTTCATTAAAAATAACATTTTTTCTAAATATAAATTTGAGGATATTTTTGATCAAGAAGAAAAATCTTTAATAGATAGAAATGAAAATTTAGAATATATGAGAAGTGATATTTTCTCTAAAATTGTGATTTCTTTTAATCTAATATTTAACAAAAAATATATTGAAGCTTATGAAAATTTAATACCTTATTTAAATGATAGTGAAGAACTTTTAACTGAATTAAGTGAAAAAGAGGGTCCTAAAAAAATCTTTATTGCCGGCTATGGTTGGTCTGGATCAGGATTATTATATGATTTTTTAAGGGGTTACCCTGATACTCATTCGATGCCAGGGTCTCATAAAAATACACCTTTTTTAAATGAAGATGCAAATGTTGAACCAATGATTCATCAGGGACCAGGAGGTCTTATGAGCTTGATAAACCTAGATCCAAAAAAAAATAAATATAAAGCTAATTTAATGAAATTTTTTAGGATGTATATTCTTTTAGGTCCACCTGAAGATTATTTTGAATATAAAACTATACATAGTAATATTGAATTACGAAATAAGCTTGGTAACAACAGGTATGACCTTATCGTTGCCAAGTTAATTAGCGAATTGGCACTTAATTTCGCACAAAATAAATCCTTATTAATTAATTCAGCTATAGCTGATTTTGAGCATAGAATCTTTAATTCGTTATTCTCTAATCCTAATAGTATTGTTTTGTTTAATAACTCTATTAATGCTGCTAAAGTGAATTTGCTGAAATATATCAAAGGTAATATATTATTTTTTGCCGTAGATAGAGGTTTACATGATCAATATCTTGACCAGAAAATCTCAAATAAATTTTTTTTCTCAAGCCCATTTGAGTTTACGTTAATTAAGCAAAATAAATTGGAAAATTTCAAAAGAGGTTCTAAAAAAGTAAGACAGTATTTTTTATTCAAAGGTGAAGATATTAATATCATAAAATCCTATTATTTTGAGGATCTTGTAAAAAATGAAAAAGTAAGGAAGGAGATCTGCGAAATGGTTTTCGGATACTACGATAGTGTATATTCTTATAAATATTTCAATCCAAATATTTCCATAAAAAATATAGGAAAATCTAAATTAGGCGTTGGAATAATTGAAAAGATACAACTAAATATTTCAAATCTATATTTAAAGTTTCTTTCTATAGACTGAAGTCTTTAATTTATAATATTAAATCTCTATTTTTTTTAGGAGTTTTTGCAAAAAATTATTTGCGCAATCTAATTCTTCTTTTTATAATAACAACATGAATCAAATAGGATTGATATTTAGTTAATTATTATCTATGACAAATAATATAAAATATGATAACTTTCATCAATACGTAAATAAAGCTTTCCCCCCTCAAAAATTAATTATTGACCCTTTTTTGAGTAGATTTTATAGACCTTTTTCTTTAAGACTTAGTTGGCTTTTATATAGAAGTGGAATAACTCCTAATTTTGTTACATTTAATCAAATAATTACAGGTCTTATAGGTTGCTTAATAATAAGTTTATATCCAACAACTAAAGGATTTTTAACAGGTATTTTAATCTTACATTTTTCATATTTGTTAGATTGCGTTGATGGGGAAATAGCAAGGGCCACTAAAACTGAAAGTTTACAAGGCCTATTTCTTGATAAATTTGCACATGCAATAACTATGCCAGGTATATTTATTTCTGTAGGATATTACTATTCGCAAAATAATCCAAAATTTCAATTTACTATTTTATTGATCTGCTTTTTTGCAAGTTTTGCCACTTTTAATCCGGTTAATAGATTAGTAATAAGTATTGTTTATCAATTGGGAACTAAGAAAGATTTTCAACAATATAATCTTGATGAATATACAGGTAATCATAATGAGAAGAAAAAAAAGAAAAAGAATTCATTTTTTTTAAAGAATATAATAGAGACTGATGAATCAAAGGGATTATTTTTTTTTGCTAAGAATTTATTTAGACATGTAAGTTATTTGGCAATAATAACTTTACTATTAATTTTAGAAATTATTGGCATCCCTCTTATCTATTCAACAATTATTTGGTTATTCATATCGTTTTCATTGATAATCAAGGAATTTATAATCCTATATATTGTTTATTCAACTGATATTATTGAATCTAGATTTTACAAACTTGAAAGGAAATTTGATTCATTAGAAATAAATAAATAAATGATAATAATTCAAAAAATTTATATTATTTTTACATGACTTTCTTATCTAAAATTTCCTTATTTCATAGAATTCTTAATAGAAAATATAGTTTTTTCTGGAAATTCTTTTTCGCAGTAATTGCCTTTACTATATGCCTTATTTTTTCTTTTAATTTACAATTAAGTATATTTATTTCAAGGGAAATTATTTTTGGAGATGATCTTAAAAACGATATAAGAAAATTAATTTGGATTATGAAAACTAGTATTTTCCTAATCCCATACTCAGTAGATTTGATGTTTGATTTTTGTAGTGGTTTAGAAAATAAATATTTAGATTTTTATAAAAAAAGATTAGAATTTTATTTGAAATTTAAAAAAAATTTTTTTGCAGATTTAGATTTACTCAAAGTAATAGCTTATAAAATTGAAAATTCAAAAAAAAATGATTTTTCTAAAAAGTCTATTCTCCTCAAGGAATTTAAGAGTCAATATTTTAAGATTAAAAGGGAATTAGGAAGAAATAAGCAAGAAATTAATAATTTGATGAAAAAAAATAAAAAGAAAAGTTCTTATACATCTAAAGGAATGAACATAAATGATGCAAAAGAGGTTTTATTAGATCTGGAACATTTTTTTTCTAAGTGCAATATAACTTGGTTTGTAATCGCAGGAACATTTTTAGGTTTTATTAGAGAAAATTCTTTTCTTAAACACGATCTAGATATTGATATTGGGATTAAAGAAAATTCAATTTCTGTAGAAAAATTTAAATATCATATAAAGAACTTTAAAAAATTTAGGATTGCAAGAATTGAATATCAAAGAGAATATAAAAATAATCAAAAAACTATTTTGAGACCAACTTTATTTAGGCTGGTTCATGTAAATGGCATAAATGTTGATGTATTTTCTCATTTTTTAATTAAAAATAAAATTTATCATGGGACTTCAAGCATCATTTGGAAGAATAATATTTTTAGTTTATCCCCTATTAATATTTATGGATTAAATATTAATGGGCCAAAGGAATCAAATGAATATCTTAAGGAGACCTATGGTAATTGGAAGTTAAAAAAGAAAGATTATATTTTCCATAGAGACATGCCCTCAGTTAGCGGAGCCTATAATTTTCTTGGCTTAGAGTACTTGTTAAGATGCGAGTTGTTCTTAGGGATAAACAAAATATCTGATATTGCTTACCTAGAAAGACTATTATTTAATTAATAAGTTATTAAATATTTAACAATTTATTGTTTAGCTATCTTTCATAAAAAAAGGGTTTTATCCCTCTTAATTTAGATCGACTGTAAATCAATAAATACTACTATCTAGTGCTTATTAGCACTAGATTATTTTAATATTTCTTGAGTTATAATCTTCTCTATAATCCAAATGTAATACATATTCAGTAACTAGTTTTATTAATACTTTTAATAATAACCTCAAAGAAGCTATAAGATGCTTTAAATTTATTAAGTTTGGTATTATTGAATTTTTCTTGTAATGAGTGAAAAAATTGTATACGTAGGTATTAGTGCAGATCTTATGCATCCAGGGCATATTAATATTTTAAAGGAGGCTGCAAAGTATGGCAGAGTTATAGTAGGTCTTCTTACTGATAAAGCAATAGCCTCATACAAAAGATTACCTTTTCTTACCTACGATCAGCGAGAAAAAGTTATCGCAAATATGAAGCAGGTTTATAAAGTTGTACCTCAAGAGACTCTTGACTACAGGCCAAATCTAGAAATGATTAGGCCAGACATAGTTTTTCATGGTGATGACTGGAAAAAGGGGGTACAGTTAAAAGTCAGGCAACAGGTAATTGATACCCTATCAAAATGGAATGGAGAACTTGTTGAGATCCCATATACTCCAGGAATTTCTTCAACACAACTTGTTAATGCTCACAAAGATCTTGGGACAACTCCCGATCGCAGGAGAGGACAGTTGAAAAGGTTATTAAACGCAAAACCATTAATAAGGATTCTTGAAACTCATAATGGCCTTTCTAGTCTAATTGCCGAGGACTTAGAGATTGAAGATGAAAACGGAAAACATAGTTTTGATGGGGTTTGGTCAAGCAGTTTGACCGACTCAACAGCAAAAGGTATGCCAGATATTGAAGCTGTAGATCCAAGTAGCAGAGCTAACTCTGTAGACCAAATATTTAACGTTACTACTAAACCAATGATTTATGATAGTGACACAGGGGGTAAACCAGAACATTTTTCTTACACTGTTAAGAATCTTGAGAGATTGGGTGTTTCAGCAGTTGTAATCGAAGATAAAATAGGACTTAAAAAGAACTCATTATTTGGTACTGAAGTCCCTCAACAGCAAGATACAATTGAAGACTTTTGTAATAAAATTCGGGTTGGCAAGAATTCACAAGTAAGTGATGACTTCATGATAATTTCTAGATGTGAAAGTCTTATTCTTGAACAGGGAATGGATGATGCAGTTAAAAGGTGCAAAGCTTACTTAGACTCTGGTTCTGATGGAATTATGATACATTCTCGTAAATCGGATGGGGCGGAAATTCTTGAATTTTGTGAGCACTATAAAGAATTCAGTGCAGGAAGACCACTGATAGTTGTACCATCTTCATTTGATAAAATAACTGAGGCGGAGTTTGAAGAGGCTGGAGTTAATATTGTAATATATGCTAATCATATGCTTAGAGCAGCCTACCCTGCTATGTATAGAGCAGCTAAGTCAATTTTAGAAAATAAAAGAGCATTCGAGGCGAGAGAATATTGTATGTCTATTAAAGAAATATTAGAAATTATACCCGGCACAAAAAATGCTTAAGCCAGAAGTTTTAGTAGATTTTCTTAAAGATAATCATGTCACTTTCTATTCAGGAGTCCCAGATTCTTTGTTAAAAGATTTCTGTGCTTATGTTGACGATGAATTTCCTAAAGACAATCATATAATTGCAGCAAATGAGGGAGCAGCAATTGGTTTAGGAATAGGATATCATCTATCTTCTGGAAAAACTCCTCTTATTTATTTACAAAATTCTGGACTTGGAAATACAGTTAACCCCCTTCTATCATTGGCAAGTTCTGAAGTTTATTCAATTCCAATATTATTATTAATTGGATGGCGTGGAGAGCCTGGAGTAAAAGATGAACCGCAACATATCCATCAAGGTAGAGTCACTCCGAACCTTTTGGATGCAATGGACATTCCTTACATCATTATCGATTCGCAAATGAGTCAAGATGAAGTGCTAAATTCCATAATTGACCAACTTGATATTTGTAACAAAGAGAAAAAACCAGTTTGTGTTCTTGTTCGAAAAGGGACCTTCGAAACTTATAAGAAGAAATCGAATGAATCTCCTCATAATGATTTGAAACTTGAAAGAGAAGAAGCTGTAGAAATAGCGGCCAAAGAATGTGAAAAAGATGCCGTAATTGTTTGCACTACTGGAATGCTATCTCGAGAATTATTTGAGTACAGAGCCAATAATAGACTTGATCATGGCAAAGATTTCTTATGCGTTGGAGGAATGGGGCATGCATCCCAAATCGCAACTGGTATATCAATTAATCAAAAGGAACGTCCTGTTTACTGTTTTGACGGTGATGGGGCATCATTAATGCATATGGGATCTATGGCAATAAGTGGAACTAAAAACTTGCCAAATCTAATTCATATTGTATTTAACAATGGTTGTCATGAATCTGTTGGTGGACAACCAACAGTTGCTCAGGAGATTTCATTAAGCAAAGTAGCCTTATCCTTGGGTTATAAATTTGCATTAACTGTCGATAATAAAAGAGATTTTGTAGAGGTAATTAGAAAGGCAAAAGAATTTTATTCAACATCTTTCATAGAAGTACTAGTTCGTCCTGGACATAGAGCTGATATTGGCAGACCAACTACAACACCAAAACAAAATAAGGAAGGTTTAATGGAGACACTTGATCAAAAAATTTAAATGTCTCAAAAAGTTTTTAATGGTCTTGGATCAATTTCGAAATTAATCAACATACTTAAAGATAAAAATGTTAAGAGAGTTTTATTAGTAACAGGTAAAAATTCATTTGCTTATTCAGGAGCTCAAGAAGCTTTAATTCCTCTTTTTGACCAATTCAAAGTAATACGGTTTAAAGATTTCGAGATAAATCCAAAATTTGAGGATGCGATGGAAGGGACATCAATCGCACGCAAAAACAATATTGATGCAGTAATTTCTATTGGTGGAGGAAGTGTTATCGATATCGCAAAACTTATTCTTGCTTTTATTGAACCAAACCAAAATCAACAAAATATCGTTTTAGGTATAGATAAACCCATTGACCCTAAAATACCCCATATCTCAATTCCAACTACTGCTGGTACTGGAAGTGAATCCACGCATTTTGCAGTGGTTTATCTTAATAAAATTAAATACTCAGTTAGTTCTAATTTTATGACTCCAAAAATAGCAATTTTGGATGGTGAACTAATTAAAAGTAATTCTCCTACTCAAAAAGCATATAATGGTTTAGACGCATTAGCTCAAGGTATTGAGAGTCATTGGGCTACTGGAAGTAATGAGGAAAGTAGATCTTATTCTCGTGAGGCAATTCCAATTTTATATAGTAACCTTCCAAGAATTGTTGATGGTTCGGCAGATATGAAAGATTATCAAAATTTTATTTTCGCAGCAAACTTAGCAGGTAAGGCAATTAATATTTCTAAAACTACTGCTCCGCATGCTTTTTCTTATTCCTTGACAAGTAAATATGGAATTCCACATGGGCATGCAGTTTGGTTGACTTTACCAAAAATTTTTGAAATTCATAATAATACTAAAGATGAAAATAATCTCAATTTAAATAGCTATCAAACTTTTAGGAATTCAATATCTGAGATTATAAGTTTATTAGGTATTAAAGAAAATAGAGTATTAATTGAACTGAAAAAACTTTTAGATAATGTAGGTTTAGAGTTTTCAATGGAAAAACTTGGTGCCTCATCAAAATCAGCTAGAAGAGAAATTGCTGAACAGGTAAATTTAGAAAGATTGAAAAATAATCCAGTTTCTCTCTCAGAAAAGGATATCCAAGAGATTTTTAATTTGTAGAAAAACTCTAATTTATTTATTTAGGTATAGATCCCTTTCCACTAAATACATTTCGCATGGTTTTAAATAAAATCAAAAGAATTTCGGAGTTTAAATCAAGAAAGAGTTTAAAAAAAAATTATTTTGCAAAAATTAAATATTTTCTCAGAAAAGGGAGTTTTTGATATTCGTCTTATCCAGAATTAAAGGATTGAAAAGTAATTAAATTGATTAAAAAAATTAATAAATTTCATATATTTTGGATTTATATGAAATAAAAATTTAAATAATTTCTTAAATAGTGTTTAAGGTAAGTTTGATTTGTAGAATTGATAATAAATACAGCAGGATCAAAAGAAAACTTTGGTAAAAAGACTTTCTCAAGAACAAAAAGACGAAATTACAAATCAATTCTCTATTGGAATATCCATTGAAGAATTATCCATTAAATATGGCTGCACCAAATTAACAATTTCACGTAACTTAAAAAAAATTCTTGGTGAAGATAGATTTGAGAAATTAAAAAAAAAGGAATCATCCATTTTATCTACAGCTGAAACAATATCTGATCAAGCTTTAAATAAAAAAAATTTAAATGAAGATCAGGAAATCGTTGATCAATTAATTAGCCAAGAAGTAAAGGATAATTTAACAAATCCTGAATTTATTGAGCTAGCGCCTTTAGATTACGAAATTGATAATACTATTCAAAAAGATATCTCTTCCATACCTTTATCGAAGGTAGACTTTCCAAAAGAAGTTTTCATGATAGTTAATAAAAACATAGAATTAGAAATAAAAGTTTTAAGAGATTATCCAGATTGGCATTTTTTACCTGATGATGATCTTAATAGAAAGACTATTGAGATTTTTAATGATTTAAAAATTGCTAGAAGAGATTGTACAAGAGAGCAAAAGGTCCTTAAAGTTTCGAATACGAATGTTTTTAAAATAACTGCTCGAATTTTAATTTCTAAAGGTATAACAAGAATAGTAAATGATGATAAATTAATATCTCTATAAAAATTTATTTATTTCTATCAGAATAAGATGAGCAAAGAATACTTCCACTAACAGATCCAAAGATAAAACTCAATCCTAGAATGAAACTATTAGGTAATTCTATAGATTCATTAAAAATAAAATTAACTTTATTTTTATAGTTACTATTCTGAATACCAATCATTAAAATAAAAAATAAAGTTAAATTAAAAGTAAATACATAAATAAATCTTTTTAATAAATTCATGTTTATTGTTCTTTAAATAAACTAAGTATATTAGTACAAATCATATATATCATTTTTCTTAAGGTTATTCTTTTTTGCAAGATATTTTGAAGCTGAGGATAAAGTTAATCCGGCATCAACTAAATCATGCAATTCTTCTTTTAAAAAAGAAGTATTAAATTTGCAATTATTAGTTTTTTTTAAACCCTTAATGACTACTGTAAATTCTCCCTTAGGCTCTCTTTCTTTGAAAGAATCAATAACATTTATCATTGTTAAGCCAATATGTTCCTCATATTTTTTTGTAAGCTCTCTACTGACCTCAATTTCTCTGTCCTCGCCGCAATAATCTAATAATTCATTCAATAATTTCCTGAGACGATGAGGAGATTCAAAAAGTATGGTAGTTTTTTCACATTTGCTAATTTCTTTAAGGATTTTTTGCCTCTCAATTTTTTTTTTAGGAAGGAATCCTTCAAAAACGAACCTAGAGGAAGGAAATCCACTTGATACTAATGCTGCAATGACTGCACATGGACCAGGGATTGGAATTATATCTATATTATTTTGTTTGCAAATTTTAACTAGTGCTTCTCCCGGATCGCAAATTAAAGGCATTCCTGCATCACTTACTAAAGCTATCGAATAATCAGATTTTAAATCATTAATTATATTGGGAATTTTACTAGCAGAATTAATTTTGTTAAAACTTTTGAGAGTATTTTGAAAATTATATCTGTTCATTATTTTTTTAGTTGTTCTTGTATCTTCAGAAGCTATATAGTCAACTTTTTTTAAAATATTAATAGCGCGAATAGACATATCCGATAAGTTACCTATAGGGGTAGCAACTATATATAGAACACCTTGTTCAGGTTCCTCCTCTCTATGAGATAATGAATATTTATTTTTCATTAAGTGATTAAATTACCAAATGGAGTAGTTAATAGTAATCTTATCGATGATCTGAAGATTATCAGCTGGGAGGCAGCAGATATTTTGCTTTATTACTCTAAATTGTTAGAAGATTCAGACGGTAAAAAAAATATACTCAAAAATAATAATGAAGATGATCCTGTTACTTTAGCTGATTTGAAAGTAAATGAATTGATTATTAAAAGAATAAATGAAAAATATAAAAATATTAACTGGGATATTTTGAGTGAAGAAAATGTGAAAATTTGTTCAAAAGTTTTTGATAGTAAAACTGATTGGATATGGGTTCTTGATCCTCTTGATGGAACAAAAGATTTCATCCAGGGAACAGGTAACTATGCAATGCATTTGGCATTGAACTTTAAACACAAACCATATATCGGGTTTGTTTTGATTCCAGATAAAAATCAATTATGGATTACAGATGGCAACAAAACATGGTGTGAAAAAAGAGATGGTAAAAAATATAAACCAAATCTCTTAAATAATAATAATCTTCAAGAAATGACTTTAGTAACAAGTAAAAATCATGGAAATGAGATTTTGAGAAATTTAATACAAAAAATTAATTTTCGCAAAGTCGAAATCATGGGAAGCATTGGCTGCAAAATTGCATCTATAGTTAGAGGAGAAAGTGATATTTATATTTGTCTAAGCTTACCCGGGAAAAGTTCACCAAAAGATTGGGATTTTGCTGCGCCAGAATCTATTCTAAAAGCAGCTGGAGGAGCAATTACAAATTTAGATAATGAAGAACTATCCTATGGGAAAACTAGTTTTGAACAAGGAGGCATTATAGTCGCGACGAACAATAGAGATAACCACGGGGATATTTGTCTCGAAATAAAGAAAATTATTGAGAAAAATAAAATTTATCCCCTGTAGTTTTTAATTAAGCGGAGCAACTGGAGTAGGGGTTGGTTCCGGATAAGACATTCCATTATTTTGTCCTACACCTCTCAAAGTAAGATTTATTCTTCCTCTGCTATCAATTTCTCTAACTCTCACGGTCACTTCATCACCTTGTCTTACTACATCTTCTACTCTTTCAACCCTGGCTTCAGATAACTGAGAAATGTGTACCATCCCTTCTTTGCCAGGCAATATTTCTACGAAAGCCCCTATAGGTATGATTCTTGTTACAACTCCAGAGAAGACTTCCCCTTCATGCACTTTTCTTGTAAGTCCTTCAATTATCTTTTGAGCTTCTTCTGCAGCAGCTCCGTCATGAGATGCGATAGTCACAATTCCACCATCTTCTATATCAATTTTTGTATTAGTTCTCTCAGTAATACCTTTAATTGTTCTTCCACCAGGTCCTATTACAGTACCTATAAGTTCTGGATCAATTCTAAAGCTTAGTAGTCTAGGGGCGTGCGGAGAGAGGGATTCTTGAGGTTTATCAATCGCCTCTTGCATTTTTCCCAGGATATGTAATCTTGCAGGACGTGCTTTTTTTATTGCATCAGAAATTACGGAAACTGGTAATCCTGTAATTTTCATATCCATTTGTAATGCTGTTATACCTTTTTCAGTCCCTGCAACCTTGAAATCCATATCACCGAGGAAATCTTCAATACCTTGTATGTCAGTAAGTATCCTGACTTCTTTTCCCTCTTTAATTAATCCCATTGCAGTACCACTAACGGGAGCCTTAAGAGGAACACCAGCATCTAGTAATGAAAGTGTGCTCCCGCATACTGATCCCATCGATGTGGATCCATTTGAGCTTAAGACTTCACTTACTACTCTTAAAACATATGGGAATGTCTCTTTCCCAGGAAGTACTGGGATAATTGCTCTTTCTGCTAATGCTCCATGTCCAATTTCTCTTCTCCCTGGAGACCTCATTGGTCTTGTCTCTCCAACAGAATAAGGTGGAAAATTGTAGTGATGCAAATAAGTTTTCTCAGTGCTTGGATTTAGATCATCCATCTCTTGCGCATCACTTGGCGTACCAAGAGTTGTAGTAGATAAAACTTGGGTTAAACCTCTTTGAAATAATGCAGAACCATGCACTCTTTTTGGGAGAATTCCAGCAGATGCTGATATTTTTCTAACTTCGTCTAAATCACGTCCATCAACTCTTTTCCCATCGTTGATAATTTGAGATCTCATTAATTTTTTGGTTAACTTTTTGAAGTCAGAATGTATTAGTTTTTCATTTTCAGAAGTAAGAACTTTCAATTGATTGTCATCTTTAAGAGAATCAATTTTGGTTTGCACCTCAAGTTCTAGTTTATCTAATTCTTGATCTCTCTCTTCTTTAGATTGATCATATTTCTTCAAAACTTGATCTATTGATTTCGTACAGTTTTTCTCTAAATATTCAGATAATGTTTTATCATTTTCTGGCTCTGATGGTTTAACATGTTTAATTCCTAAATCCTTAAGAAGATTTTCTTGCGCTTTTATTAGCTCTGTTACAGCCTCGTATCCGAAGTCTATTGCTTCAATAGTATCCTGTTCAGAAAGTTGATTAGCACCTGCCTCAATCATAACAATCCCTTCCGTAGATCCTGCTACAACAATGTCCAGGTCTCCTTTTTCGATTTCTCTATAACTTGGATTTAAAATAAAATCATCACCTATTAGCCCAACTCTCACAGCAGCCATTGGACCGTAAAATGGAATTTCAGCTAACAAAGTTGCGATAGAAGCTCCTGTTATTCCTAAAACATCTGCAGGTACTCTCTCATCGAGGGAAAGGCAAGAAGCAACAATTTGGATCTCATCTCTCATCCATGAAGGGAAAAGGGGCCTCATTGGTCTATCAATTAACCTAGAAATTAATGTTGCTCTTTCAGGAGGTCTGCCTTCTCGTCTCATGAACCCGCCAGGGATTCTTCCAGCAGCATATAATTTTTCCTCGTAATCA
Source organism: Prochlorococcus sp. AG-469-F22 (assembly GCA_003211655.1). Classification (GTDB taxonomy): domain Bacteria; phylum Cyanobacteriota; class Cyanobacteriia; order PCC-6307; family Cyanobiaceae; genus Prochlorococcus_A. The sequence continues at coordinate 14,703 of QCSC01000011.1, forward strand.
CATATTAGAGGTAGAAAGTCTGCAGGTTGTTTCTTCGTTGTTTTTGTTGCGGTAACTAATAAAGATGTGTCTCCACATTCGATCATTACAGCTCCTCCAGCTTGAGGTGCATATAGTCCGGTAGTTAGTCGTATCTCTCGTCCGTCAAACGTGATCGACGTATTTTTTACTTCCACTTTTTAAATTATAATTCTATACATAATTATTCTTACATCTCATAGGTACATATTGAGTGAATTATTTAAATAAGGTTTCAAAACAATTCTTATAATAATCTTAACTATGCCTTTAATATGTTGAAATAACTAGGTTTCCTATGAAATATTAGAATTAATGAATTTCTTAAAAATCTATAAATTTTTATTTGATTACCAGCTAGATTTTACAACCCCTGGTAATTCCCCATTATGAGCTCTTAGCCTTAATTGATTTCTGCATAATCCAAAATCTCTATATACTCCTCTTGGTTTGCCTGTAGCCCAGCATCTATTCCTAACTCTTGTTGGGGCTGAGTTTCTTGGAAGTCCTTGAATTTTTCTATGAATGTCTAATCTTTTCATAGGATCTTTAGCAGCATTAAATTCATCTAATAGCGATTTCCTCTTAGCTGCATATTTCTTAACTAGTTTTTTACGTTTTACCTCTCTAGCAATCATTGATTTTTTAGCCATTAAAATTTTTCTACATAAACATATCTATAATATTAACAGCTTAACTATCAAAAATAAAAAAATAAGTTATTGATTAAGCAATCTTTGAACTATGAGTAATTGACTAGTATCTCTAATTATTAATAAAACGCTTAGTCCTACCAAAAGAAAAAAGCTTGATTGAGTTACGGCTATTTGAATTTTAACTGGGACGGGTTTTCCTCTTAATCCTTCTATAAGAGTAAAAACAAGTTGACCTCCATCAAGAAGTGGTAGAGGAAGAGAATTCAGAACAGCCAAATTTATAGATATCAATGCAGCAAATAATAATATTCCAGTGCCACCTTGCTCAGATAACTGAGCTCCAATTTCAACAATTTTTACAGGCCCACTTAATTGTTGTGCTGTTGATGAGAAATTTGTAATAAGTCCTTTATAACCTTGGATTGTTTTTATTAAGAGGGATGAAAACTCCTTATTAGTGTATTGAAAAAGTTCATTAATATTCTTTGTTTTTTTTGTTTCTTTTTTAATATTTGGTTGTAACTGAGCTCCAATTGTCCCTTTGCCATCTATGTTTTGAGGAATTAAAGTTAATTTTTGATAAGAGTTATCTCTCTCAATTTCAATTGATATTGATTCTTCTGATGAACTTTGGATTCTTTTTACCAGAGATGTTACTGCTTTATCCCCCACACCTAATACATTTTCATCTATTTTTAATATTTTATCCCCTGCTTCTAAACCGGCTTTAAAAGCAGCTTTTTCTGGTTGAGTTGCTAAAACTAAAATTCCTGGTTCTGGATCATAAGGTATACCAATAGTAGTTACGTTCAATATTAGAATCGTATAAGCAAGAAGTAAGTTAGCAAATACTCCAGCAGATATCACAATTACTCTTTGGATTATTGGCCTATTCTTTAGAAGGTTTGGGTCTTCAGGGTCTATGTTATTAATTTCTTCATCAGGGAAGGAAACAAATCCTCCTAAGGGGAAGGCCCTAAAGGAATAAGTGATACCCCTATATTTTTTTTGTATTATTGAAGGGCCAAATCCAATAGAAAAACCATCAACGTATATTCCTTGGAATATTGCTGCGAGAAAATGACCCATTTCATGAAAGAAAATGAGAAATCCCAAGACTGTTATTGAGGTTAAAACATTCATTATTTTATATTAGGTATTTTTTATGAAAGATGATCCAAAGTATGGAACTAGAGCTTCAGGAATTTTTACACTTCCATCAGTTTGTTGACCGTTTTCAAGAATAGCTGCCATCGTTCTTCCGATAGCTAAACCACTACCATTTAAAGTGTGGATATATGAAGTTTTCTTATCAATTTTGGTTCTTATTGATGATCTACGAGCCTGAAAGTCTAAACAATTACTACAACTAGAAATTTCTCTATAACATTTACTGCTAGGCAACCAAACCTCAAGATCAAACGTTCTGCTAGAAGAAAAGCCTAAATCTCCAGTGCAAATATCTACTAATCTATATGGTAAGTTTAGTTTCTTTAAAATACTCTCTGCATCTGCAGTTATTTCTTTATGAGCCTCTAATGATTTATTTGGATCACAAAACCAATATAATTCAACTTTATTAAATTGATGAAGTCTTATTAAACCTTTTGTATCCCTTCCATAACTACCTGCTTCTCTTCTAAAACAAGGGCTGTATGCTACATATTTTAAAGGCAAAATTTTTGATTCAATAATTTCATTTTTATGAAAAGCAGTCAGCGGGACTTCTGCTGTTGGAGAAAGCCATAAATCATCATTAGAACACTTAAAACTTTCATTTGAAAATTTTGGAAGCTGGCCAGATCCTTGAAGACTTTCTGAATTTACCAATGCGGGAGGCATTAATTCTAAGTACCCGTTATCGGAATGCACGTCTAGCATGAAATTAACTAGTGCCCTTTCCAACCTCGCTCCACTACCTGTAAGTGTAATAAAACGACTTTTTGCAATTTTTGTTGATTTTATGGAATCAAATAGGTTTAAATTTTCACCTATCTCCCAGTGAGTTTTGAGATTATCTTTTTTTAGTGGATCGCCCCATTCTTTTATTTGAATATTATTATTTTCATTTTTTCCAAAAGGTGCCTCTTTGCTTGGGAAATTGGGTAATTTTGATATTTCATCTTTAAGTTGTTTATCTAAGATTCTTTTTTTTTCTTCAAATTCAGAAACTTTTATTCTGTATTTATTTCCCTTATTTTTTAATTCATCAATTTCTTGAGAATTAGTATTATTAGAATTGCTTATTTCTTGTCCTATTATTTTGCTTAATTTTTTACTCTCTGATTGCAAACTTGAAATCTCTATTTCAATTTCTTTCCTCTCTACGGTTAACTTATGTATAAAAGCTATGTTAAAAACTTTTCCTCTTAAGGATAAATTATCTTCCACAAATGTTGGATTTTCTCTTATTAATTTTTGATCTAACACTCTTTTTTATTTTTCTTATCTTAATAAGATAGTTTATCTCAAATCATTATCAGAGCTTTTTGATAAAAAATTAATTAAATACATGGATTACTAACTTAATATATATCTAAATTTTTCAAATTAAAAATAAATTATGAAGCAGAACGAGCTCGACCTGTAGAAGACCATTCTTTTAAGAAATCAATTTGCTCTTTAGCTGTACGTGATAATGGCACTAATTCAGAAACAGCTTTAATTAAATCTTTTTCCATTAATTCTCTATTTTTAGCGAATGAAAAGTGCATACCCTCTATAACTGCTTGCTCAAGTTCCGCTCCTGAGTATCCATCTGTGCGATCAATTATTGTTGAAAGAGGGAAATTATAGTTAGGTCTCCTTTTCTTAAGGTGCAAATCAAGGATGCTCAATCTTTCTTCAGAATTAGGTAAATCAAGAAAAAATATTTCATCAAATCTACCTTTTCTTAATAATTCTGCTGGGAGCTTATCGATAGCATTAGCGGTGGCAATTACAAATACGGCTGATTCTTTTTCTGCCATCCAAGTTAGCAAACTAGCTAAAACTCTTTGGCTAGTTCCTCCATCACTTCTAGCATCCCCACCAAATCCCTTATCAATTTCATCAATCCATAGGATGCAGGGTGACATGGCTTCTGCTCTTGAAATTGTCTCTCTTGTTCTTGCCTCACTTGACCCTACAAGACTTGAAAATAATCTACCGACATCAAGTCTAAGAAGAGGCATCGACCAACTTTCAGAAATTGATTTGGCTGTTAAAGATTTCCCAGTTCCTTGTGGCCCAACTAATAAGACACCTTTAGGAATTGGCAATCCGTATTCTTGGGCTTCTTTTGAAAAAGCTCTATATCTTTGATTAAGCCAAATTTTTAATAATTTCAAACCTCCAATATCATTTTGACTTGACTTACTTTCACAAAATTCTAATATTTCACTTCTAGCAATAACTTGTTTTTTCTCTTCAAGAATATCTTTGATATCATGTTTACTTATTTTTCCTCTTTTAGTGAGTGCTTTTGCTGTTACTTGCTTAACTTTTATTTCACTTAATCCACTTGAAGCTATGGCAAGATCGTTTAGGTCTTGTTCGCTTAAATCAGAATCAGTATTAAAAGCAATTTTTTTTATAAGAGCTGTTAATTCACTTAAGTCAGGAAGAGGTAAGTTGATTATTGTAATTAAATCGTCAAGTTCTTCAGATGATGGCAAAATATGTGAACTAAGAATTAGGTTATTTTTCGTTTCTCTAAGTGAAGATGATAATTCTTTTATTGTTCTACTGATCGATGGATCATCATAAAACTTATGAAAGTCTCTTGCCAATAAAATTGTGGGTAATTCGGACGTTTGTTCCTTTATCCAATTGAGAACTCCTAGCGGATTGTTCGAAAATTTGCCATTTTCATTTAGTACTCCTTTGATTCCATTGACACAATCCCAAGATACAAATCTTTTAATATTTAATTTTTTACATGATTGATTTATAACTTTGTATAGTCTTTCTTCTTCTTTTGTTCTTATCCAAATTAAAGGAGTTCTGGAGTTTATAAGTAATTCAAAATTTCTACTCCAAGAATCCATTATCTATATAAAAGAAATATTATTTTTTGTTATTAGGTTCAAATGGTAATCTTTTATCTGAAATGGTGGCAGTAGAAGGTATTACTTTATTTTTACCTGTTAATTGATCATCAAGAATTTTTTGTAAGTTTGCTGGAAGAGCTTCTTTATTTAGCAGAAAAGTCTGAAACGCTTGGAATATGTTCGCTACAACCATATAAAGTAAAACTCCAGCTGGTAAAGGGAAAAATAAGAACATACCTGTAATCATTACAGGAGTAATTTTATTAGCAGTAGATTGTTGAGCGTTTGAAGGCATCCCTTGACTAGATAAAACTTGTGAGAGAAGTAAGGTTAAACCGAAAGCTCCAACTAAAGTAGCTATATCCCAATTGATTGAACCATCTACATAAAACCCAACCTGTCCAAGTGCTTTAATAAACAAAAATCCGCTTTTTGCAGCTAATCCTGGTATTTTAGCTTCAATTGTTGCATCACCTGGCTTGATTGCGGTAACTAATCCGTCTTGAGAGACTTTAATGTTTTCTGAACCTTTTGAAACTGTCCAAGTTGGAAGAAATCTTGAACCATTATCATATTTTGAGAGTACTTCCGAATAGTTGTTCCCATTTGTTGTCTGCAAATTTATTTTAACTGATTCTTCTGAACCCAATTTTGTACCGTTAGGTAGCATTGCAATAACAGGAAAGTGGGATTTTTCTGTTACAAAGATTGAATGTCTCGGAGATTTATAAGGCTTGGGATCAATAGCGGCAATTTGATCTTGGGGTAGAACTTTAAAATTGATATTGTAAGGTACATCTGCAAATGGTGATCCTCTTAAAGTGGCAAATAATGCAAATAAAACAGGCATTTGAACTATTAAAGGTAAACATCCTGCGAGAGGGCTACCAAATTCATTCATTAATTTTCCTAATTCTTCTTGCTGTTTCTTTGGGTCACTTGAAAATTTGGATTTTATTTCTGCTTGCCTTTTTTGCATTACAGGCTGAGCTATTTTCATCCTCCTAGCGCTTCTAATAGAACCCGCGCTTAATGGGAAGAGAGCGATTCTAATTACGACTGTTAGTGCAACAATTGCCAAACCATAACTAGGGACTAACCCGTAGAAAAAATCTAAAATCGGGATTAATAATTTTTCTGAAATGAACCCGATCACGATATTAAAAGAGATTTTATTTTATTTGACACTTTATTTTACAGGATAATAATACTTTTGTAATTAATTTAATCAAGATTTAGTAGCAAATCCCTCAACCTCATTAAGATTTAATGTTTGTGATCTTTTAACCATATTTTCCTCAATAAACTTTTGTTTTTCTCTAAATAAAGGTAGAGATTTCATCTCAACCTTGGAGCCGTCGTTGAGTATTAAAACCATATCTCCATAAGATCCGAACCCTCTTGGGATAGATCTTATCTCTTCAATATTGCTTAAAGAAACTTGAGTTTTATTTTTGCCAAACCATCCTCCATCAATAGTTATTCTTTTATTGGTAATTTTGTATCTTAACCATAAAGCCCTAACTATTGCAGCAAATGTAAATGGAAGACCAAGAAGAGTTAAACCAGCAAATAAATTGATTATTAAATCACTTTTTGCTGGGCCACCTTCATAAAACGATTCTTCATTAATGTTAATCATTTAAATAAACCTGACTTAAAAACTAGGTGTTGAAATTCCTCCAATAGATTTATCTTATCATTGTAGAAATTACCAGCTTTTAGGTTAACAAGTAACCAATAAGGTTTGTGGTTATTCTTCTGGCTGAAGTTTTTTAATAAACAATCCTGCAATATTCTTCTAAGTTTATTCCTTTCTACTGCTTTCTTTGATACTTTCTTACTTATAGATATGGCAATTTTAAAATTATTTAAACTATGAATATTGTTATGGGAGATGAGAATTTTTGGATTTGATTTTGCTATTTTGAAAGTCATTAATTTCCCATAATATTTAACAGAATTTTTATGAATATAATCAAAAGTCCTATGACCTTTTAAACGCATAGCTTTGGGTAAGGCCATCTAAAAAACTGTTAAACTGCTATTCTCTCTCTACCTCTTTTTCTTCTGCTTTTAATAACCCTTCTTCCTGTGTGAGAACGCATTCTTACTCTAAAACCAGATACACGTTTTCTTTTCCTTGATGTTCCACCGAATGTTCTTTTTGTCATTTTTTTTATTATCCTTTATTAATTTATCATCTAATTGATCAATATAGTCCAGCTTCCTAAATATCTTGAGGAGCTATCCATTTGAGTATACTGACCAAAAGAATGAAATTGCTTAAGACCAGACTTTTTAGGATTAAATATTTTTTTAAAAACAATCGCGTAACTATCTTTATTTGAAGGGATTGGGCTGTAAGGGAAAATATCTAGTGATGAATTATCTTCATTTATCTCTATATCTGCAGGAATATCTTTTAGACATTTAGTACGACCTTCAAAGCCTCCTATTTTTACCTCACATATACTTACTTTATCTTTGAGATTTGAATCGAATGTTTCTGGAATTTTTAATGTAATTTTTAGAAGTCCTGTTTTTCTATCAGAAGGTCTTAAAAAGAAAAAAATTGTATTTCTAAATTTTCTTTTATCCTCTTTTTGGTACCATTTTAATTTTCGATATCCTGAATCTTGATTCCACTGGAATTCCAATCCTGCCCTTGCATCACTATTTGCAAGATAAAATGGAATTGAAATCAACAATGGTGAAAAAAATAAAAGCTTTAAAATTTTTAAATTTAAAATTAATTTTTTTTGTTTGTTAAACATCATGTTTAAGTTAATAGATGATTAGTTATTTAACTATCGAGTTTATAGAGAAAATTGTTTTAATAAGATTAACATCTATCCGCCCTTAATTTTGAAGCACCTCTTAAGTAAGGATGATTAACAGATTGATCGTCAGGTAACAAAACTTGTGCCATTAATCTAATGCAAAAATCAACATCATTTGGAACGTACATTTGTTGGCAGTCTAAGAAGGCTACTGAATCAAGACTTTTACATTTTCTTGCAATGGAAGCAGGAAAACATGCATCTAAATCATTTGTCACAGTAAATGTAATTGATAACAAATTATTTACAACAATTTTATTTCTTGTAATTAATTCTTCGATTAATTCAACTACAGCACTCTCGATTTCTTTTACAGAATTATCTTTTGTAGTCGTAGCCCCTCTTATGATTGTTAATTGGTAATTCCCTTCAAATTTTTCAATCATGTCGGATTTATGGTTTATATAACCAAAGTATTTTATTAGATGAATTTACTTCAAAAAATATATTTTGAATAATTTTTTCTGCAATTCTACTTCCTGGTATAAGCCCTAATATTTTCTTTTTCTTCTTACCAAAAGTTACCGGTTGCATTTTTGGATCGATTTTTACCATCTCTGCTGCAAGCTCCCTTGCAACAAACTCATCTCCAATCTTGTCAACTAATCCAAGATCTTTTGCTTGTGTTCCAGTAAAGATTCTTCCATCAGCAAATTTCTTTACATCTTCTACAAGTAAATTTCTCCCTTCAGATACAGCCTCAGTGAATTGTTTGTAACTTTCATCTATTAATCCTTGTAAAAGTTCCCTTCCTTCCTTACTTAAGGGCTTATCTGGGGAAAGAATATCTTTATAAATCCCGCTTTTTACCGTCTCAAACTTAATACCAATTTTATTTAAAAGTTCAGATAAATTATTTCCTCTTATTATTACACCAATCGAACCCGTTATAGTTCCTGGGTTCGCTACAATTTTGTCAGAGGCTACACCGATATATACTCCACCGGAAGCTGATATGTTTCCAAAACTTGCGACGACTTTACAACCTTTCTCTTTAAGTCTTTTAATAGCAGAGTATATTTCTTGGCTATCGCCGACGGTACCTCCAGGGGAGTCGATTCTAAGTATTAATGCAGGGAATTCTCTATCCTCAATTTGTTTTAGAGCTTTAAGGACAGAAACTCTTGTTGAACTTGTGATTGGCTCATCAATTACTATACGAGCCATTCTTTTTTTTGACTTACGTCTAAAAGGCCAAATCATTCTTTTAAGGTACAAATCATAAATCTACTTTAAAAAGACTATCAGCAGAACTAATGAATTCAATCCTAAATTGGTTTTTAATGATACTCCCTTTTGCTCTCTGGGGGACTTCAATGGCAGCTATGACCCCTCTAGTATCTAGTGCTGGCCCTGAGTTTGTCGCTTCATTAAGACTTCTACCTGCTGGGATTCTTGTTCTTATTACAACATATTTATTAAAAAGAGATTTAAAAATTTATAGGTGTGATTTGAAATGGTTTTTGGTTTTTACAATCATAGACGCAACTTTTTTTCAATTATTTTTAACATATGGTATATCTAAGACAGGCGCAGGTCTTGGCTCTGTTTTGATTGATTCTCAACCCTTGATGGTAGCAATCTTGGCAAGAGCGATTTTTGGTAATTTAATTAATCCAATTGGATGGTTAGGGTTACTTTTTGGATTAGGTGGGATAATTTTTTTAGGAGTTCCAAAAGAACTTTTGGAAAGTTGGTGGCTAATGTCTGATAAGAGTATTAGTGACATCGCATTTAATGTAGGAGAATTATGGATGCTTGGAGCTTCTCTAGCAATGGCACTTGGAACAATTTTGATAAGATTTACATGTACTAAAAGTGATCCTGTGGCAGTAACTGGTTGGCATATGGTTTTAGGAAGTGTCCCTCTTATTCTTAAACATTGCTTTCAAACAAATTTTCAATTAATACCAAATTGGTCCATATTTGATTGGGGACTGATGTCGTTTGCAAGTATTTTTGGGGGCGCTTTGGCATATGGTTTATTTTTCTATTTTGCAAATAATAAAGAAATAACAGGATTTAGCACTCTTGCCTTTTTAACTCCAATATTTGCGCTCCTCAGTGGTGGTCTTTACCTAAATGAAAGATTAACAATCATTCAATGGATAGGAGTGGTTTTTGTCCTAATATCAGTTTTCTTTGTCAGCCAGAGAAAGTCTATATGGGAATTTTCAAATACTAAGACTAATATTTAGTAAGTCAATAGGGAAATAGTTTTTAAAGAATGCATATAGTTTTAATTAGTACCCCTGTTGGTTTTTTAGGAAGTGGTAAAGGTGGTGGAGTAGAGCTTACTCTAAACTCTTTGGTTGCTGGCTTGATTGTAAAAGGTCATACAGTTGAGGTAGTGGCCCCAAATAACTCCAAATTGTTTGAAGTTAGTAAAAATGCAAAATTACATTTTGTAGAAGGAAAAGAGCAAAAAAGTTGGCAACATCAAGATTATTATTCGTCAGTAAGTATTCCTGATAATTCACTTTTATCAGGAATGATTGAAAAGGCAATAGATATTGGAAAGAAAGCAGATATTATTTTGAATTTATCTTACGATTGGCTACCAATTTGGATGACGCTAAATATAAACATTCCAATTGCTCATATTATTAGTATGGGATCCGAAAGTTTTGTTATAAGTAATTTAATTTCAAAAGTTTATTCCAAATTTCCTAATAACTTTGCTTTTCACACAAAGATACAAGCATCTGATTATCCTTTTATTGCAAATCCAATTGTTATTGGAAATGGATTTAATTTAGGTAATTATATATTTCAAGATTGTAAAAATGGTCCTCTAGGTTGGGTAGGAAGAGTAGCACCTGAAAAAGGTTTAGAGGATGCAGCATATGTGGCTAACGCTCTTGGCGAAAAACTTAATGTTTGGGGAATTGTTCAAGATGAATCATATGCATTAAAAATTGAAAAGTTATTCTCTCCAGGGATTTTAGAATGGAAAGGTTTTGTAGAAACTGATAAGTTACAGAAAGAACTTGGAACTTGTAGAGCTTTACTTAATACTCCCAAATGGAACGAAGCTTATGGAAATGTAGTAGTTGAAGCATTGGCTTGTGGAGTACCTGTTGTGGCATATGAAAGGGGAGGGCCAAGTGAAATTATCCAGCATGGTAAAACAGGTTACCTAGCAAAACCTGATGATAAGCAAGGCCTACTTAATTACTTAAAAATCATTAATAAGATCGACCGAAAGAATTGTAGAGAATGGGTAGATAGTAATGCTTCTTCAAATATATTTGCTGGTAAAGTAGTAACTTGGCTTAATAAAGTTATTAAAGAATATCAAACACAAATCAATATTAAATGATTTTTTTTAAGTCTAAAGAAAGGCTACTAACTTTTTTAGTAGTTTTGTTTTTTGGAATAATAATTTTTCTTTTAGGTTTAGGTTCTACAGGATTAGTAGATGAAACTCCTCCCCTTTTTGCTGCCGCGGGGAAGGCAATGAGTGAATCTGGCGATTGGTTAACCCCAAAAGTAAATGGTATTTTCCGATTTGATAAACCACCCCTTATTTATTGGCTAATGGGCTTGTTCTATTCCTTACCGAAAAACGAGGTATGGGATAGTCTTGGAACAATATCAGCAAGACTTCCTTCGGCATTGGCTTCATTATTTTTAATGCTAATGATTGGAGATACAATATATTGTTGGCCTCAAAAAGGCGAGAGAAAATTAGCTACCCCGATAGTGGCATCTTTAAGCTTTGCCTTGTCTCCTCTATTAATTGTTTGGAGCAGAACTGCGGTAAGTGATGCACTCTTATGCGGGAATTTAGGGATAAGCCTTCTTTTATTTTGGAGAAGAATGGCTAGTAATAAAAAAGAAAATTGTATCTCTCCATGGGTTTTTCTGGGGCTCGCAATTTTAACCAAAGGACCAGTAGCTTTTGTCCTTGCATTATTGACTATTTCATCTTTTTTATTCGTTCAAAAGGATTGGAGGGATTTACTTGACAAAATAAAACCTAAAAGAGGTTTATTAATTACAGTTTTGTTAAGCTTGCCTTGGTATGTTTTAGAGCTAGTAAAGGAGGGGAAACCTTTTTGGGATAGTTTTTTTGGGTATCATAATTTTCAGAGATATACATCAGTAGTTAATAATCATGCAGAACCTATTTGGTTTTTTTTATACGTAATGGTTATTGGGTCATTACCATTTAGCCCTTTTTT
>QCSC01000012.1 GCA_003211655.1 Prochlorococcus sp. AG-469-F22
TTTAAATCAGCTCCTATTAATTCAACATTATTATTTATCAAAAAATCAGATTCAGAAAGTTTTACAGCTAGATTCAAGGCAGTCTGACCACCCATTGTTGGAAGAATCGCATCAGGTTTTTCCTTTAAAATTATTTGAGAAACTATTTCTGGAGTCAAAGGTTCAATATATGTTTTATTTGCAATTTCAGGATCAGTCATTATTGAAGCTGGATTAGAATTAATTAAAATAATTTCATATCCAGCTTTTCTTAAAGCTTTACAAGCTTGTGTTCCTGAATAATCAAATTCACATGCTTGACCTATAACAATTGGACCTGAACCAAGAATTAGGATTCTTTTAAGATCACCTCTTTGAGGCATAATTAGAAAAATTCATTTATTTAATGCTACTTCCAAATCATCAGTTGTTAATCAAGTTACTTGAAAAGCAACATTTGTTTCTATAGTATTGATAGTAAAACATAATTTATGAGCGAACTTCAGCGACTTAAAAGTTTGTTGCCTCCGGAGAATGAAAGTTGGGTTTTTATTGAAGCTGCCGCTGCTATAGATCCTCCATTGATCACATTGGAGGAAATTGGTCGTGACGAAGTTGAAATTCAAATAGATTTAGAAGAATGGGATAATTATGCAATTGATCATAGAAATTTATTGTTTTGGCATGAAGTAGGAAAGATTCAAAATGATGCAATTCCGCGGGACGGATGGGAAATGGCAGCTTTAGCAATAGGCCTAGGTGGAGCGATAGGTGAACTATGGGTACAAGATGGATTACTTTTATTACTCGCTCTTGGCTTATCAGGATTTGCAGGATATAGACTTTACATAAAAAATAATTCTGAGAAAAGATTACAAGATGCTATTTTTGCAGATGAAAGAGCCATAGACCTTGCCTGTAGATTTGGGTATAGTATCCCAAATGCTTATAAAAGCCTTGGCGGGGCTTTAAAAGAGCTAATAGAAAAAACTAGAAAAAAGAAAAAAAGAATAATATTTGAAGATAGATTAGAAGCATTAAGAAAAAGTGCTGAAAAAGCTAGGTCAGAATTATCACAACAAGAGGGTTCAGACAAATCAGTTTCAAGTGAAAACGTTTATGGACAATAAATTGTTAGTTTTAATGGCGGCCAAAGCCTGTGATATAAAAAAGGCTCAAGAGATAAAATTGATTAAAATTGACAAAGTTTCATATATTAGTGAGTGGATACTTATTGCTGAAGGCTTATCAGATGTTCAAGTTAGATCAATTACTAATTCTGTCGAGGTAGAACTTAGAGAAAAAGCAAAGATTGAACCAATTAGAAAAGAAGGAGTTAGCGAAGCAAAATGGGCACTACTTGATTATGGTGATTTAATAGTAAATATTTTTCAACCTGAAATAAGAAAGTTCTACGACCTTGAATCATTTTGGAGTAATGGAGATGACCTCAATTTTCCATAATAAATATTGATGAATCAATTTAACTGCCCAGTACCTAAAGATCAACAGCCTACAAATGAATTTATCGAATTATCAAAATCTAAAATATTTACTTGGCCAAAATCAAAGAAATCTTTTTCATTTATTTTACTAAAGTTTTGGATCGGAACATTTTTTATATTTGTTGTAATTTCTTCAGGGAGTGTATATTTTGAAACTTCTACATTAAGGTACATTTTATTAAGCTTTTTTAGTAGTTTATCTTTACCATTCCTTTTCTCTATAAGGTTATATCTTGGTTGGAATCATATATTCAAAAGATTAACTTCAGAAAAAGTGGAATATGAAGAATCAGGTTGGTATGACGGACAAATATGGATCAAACCAGTTAAATTAAAGGAGCAAGAATCATTAATAGCATCATTAGAAGTAAAACCAATTTTAAAAAATTTAATTCAAATTTTATCTATTATTATTATTGTTGCTTTAATTGGAATTTTACTCTTCCAAAACAATAATCTCTAAAATGAGTTCTAATTTTAAAAATTTATACACGTCAAATAATCCTCCATTAGAGATGATATTAATGAGAGGTTCAAAACTAGAATCGATTCATAAAGTACATGCAGTAATTAGTGATAAAAAAGGAAGAGTGTTAATGTGTGCTGGTAATCCAGAATATAAAAGCTTCATAAGATCTGCCTTAAAGCCTTTTCAAGCAATTCCATTTGTGAGTAGTGGAGCTTCATCAAAAATCAAGAATTCGTCAAAGTCAATTGCCTTATCCTGTGGATCTCACAGTGGATCTAAATTACATGCAAGAGAAGCTTTTAAAATTTTGTGGGAATATAATATAGACATCAATAATCTTAAATGTCCCTTAAAAAAAACAAGTCCCTTAGAACATAATTGTTCTGGCAAGCATGCAGCATTTCTTGCAACATGTAAAAAATTAAATTGGCCTTTAGAAAGCTATTTAAAGGGAGATCATCCTCTTCAAGTAGAAATCTTTAGAATAATATCGGAACTTCTTGAAATTCCATTGGAGCAGATATATGCAGAGAGAGATGACTGTGGAGCTCCAACTCTTTATATGAAGATACTCGAAATGGCAAAATTATATTCACTATTAAGCAGTTCAGATAATGCGGAATTAGAGCAAATAAGTAGAGCGATGACAACTAATCCAACAATGATAAGCGACCACAATAGATTTGATACGGAAGTTATACAAGCATCACATGGGCATGTAATAAGCAAGGGAGGAGCAGAAGGTATACAGTGTTTTTGTAAAGTAAATGAAGGAATGGGTTTAGCTTTAAAAGTTGAAGATGGATCAAAGAGAGCAAAACAATCAGTGGGTCTACATATTTTGAAACAACTAGAATGGATTTCTGAATTAAGAATACAAGATATAGAGGACAAGATCATCAAATTACCTGAAGGGGTTCAAATTGAAGTAAAAGGTCAATTAAATTTCCAAGAATCCTAAAAAAGTTAAAAAAGAGCCCATTCAGATGTATGCTAAGTATGTACCGCGGGGTAGAGCAGTCTGGTAGCTCGTCGGGCTCATAACCCGAAGGTCGGAAGTTCAAATCTTCTCCCCGCCACCAATGAGAAGCCCGTCATAGACGGGTTTTTTTAGTACCTGCAATAGTTTTGGAATGATAAATTAGTTATCACAAATCGGAAAGTAATTGAATAAAAAGGAAGCATATACACCCAAAAACCCTAAAAATGATAACTAAAATGATAATTTTTTAGCTTCGGGTTACATCGGGCTAACCTCTGAAACTACAGTACTTGAAACCCTTTTCACGTCGGGCTATCATCGGGCTATATTTTTGGCTTTTTATTCCTGATAACTATGCTCATAAAACCCATCAATTTCAGGCAATTAAGACTCAATTCACCCGCATATAGTGACCGATACAAAGTATATGAGAACGTAAGGTCGCCATTTATATATTTAATTGATAACTATGAAACAAATAAAAGATTCTCTTTAAAAGGTCTACACCATACCAACAAAGAAGATTGTGCAACTGCATTGCAAATACTAGAGGTTATAGGAAATAATGACTTCCCGTTCCACTTAACTATTGAAGAATTAGTTAGGAAAATATAAATGTAAACGTATGTCCTTCAGGGATCGCTTCTGATCTATTCGAAGCAAGAGAGGTATCTAAGCAAATAAATTCATACCCTTTAATCATAAGACCAGCTTTTACTTTAGGTGGAGTTGGAGGGGGAATAGCATATAATCTTGAAGAATTTAATGATCTTTGCAAATCTGGTTTAGATGAAAGTCCTAGTAATCAAATTTTAATTGAAAAATCTTTAATAGGTTGGAAAGAGTTTGAATTAGAAGTTATGAGAGATACAGCTGATAATGTTGTTATAATCTGCAGTATTGAAAATTTAGACCCTATGGGTGTTCACACTGGTGACTCAATTACAGTGGCCCCTGCTCAAACATTAACTGATAAAGAATACCAAAGACTTAGAGATTTATCTTTAAAAATAATAAGAGAGGTGGGTGTTGAAACAGGAGGAAGTAATATACAATTTGCGGTTAATCCAAAAAATGGCGATGTAATAGTTATCGAGATGAACCCAAGGGTAAGTAGATCCTCTGCATTAGCTAGTAAAGCTACAGGCTTCCCCATAGCTAAGATTGCGGCTTTGTTATCTGTTGGATATACACTTGATGAAATTATTAATGATATTACTAAAAAAACGCCTGCATGCTTCGAACCCTCAATTGATTACGTTGTAACAAAGGTACCAAGATTTGCTTTTGAAAAGTTTAAAGGTTCTTCAAATATTTTAAATACATCAATGAAATCTGTTGGAGAATCAATGGCAATTGGCCGATCCTTTGAAGAATCTTTTCAAAAAGCTTTGAGATCTTTAGAAATTGGTATTTTCGGTTGGGAATGTGATTCTATTGAAGATTTTGGTAACGATAATGATTTAAAGAATAATTTACGAAACCCAACTGCTGAAAGGATATTAATAGTTAAAAAAGCAATGGAATCCGGTAAAACTAATTCTTATATTAATGAAATAACGAATATAGATTTGTGGTTTATTGAGAAGTTACGAAATATTTTTAATTTTCAGAATGAATTTTTAAAAGGGAATGAACTTACTCGAATTGATAGAGATTTAATGTTATGTGCAAAGCAATTGGGCTTTTCAGATCAACAGATTGCAAAATTAACTAACTCTGAATTTTTTGAAGTAAGGAATTATCGAAAAAAATTGAAAGTTTTACCAATTTACAAAACTGTGGATACTTGTTCAGCTGAGTTTTCATCTGAAACTCCCTACCACTATTCAAGCTATGAAGAAGCTTTTTTAGACAATAACTTAAATATAAATGACAATGAAATTACTGCCGATAACGATAAGTATTTAAAAAAAATTATGATATTGGGAGGTGGACCTAATAGAATTGGTCAAGGTATTGAATTTGATTACTGTTGCTGTCATGCCTCGTATCAAGCTTCAAGTAATGGTTATCAAACGATAATGGTTAATAGTAATCCTGAAACTGTTTCAACTGATTATGATACAAGTGATATTTTATATTTTGAGCCTGTTACTTTTGAAGATGTTCTCAATATAATTGAGGCTGAAAATCCATATGGATTGATAGTTCAATTTGGAGGACAAACACCTCTTAAGTTGTCTTTGCCTTTATCTGATTGGTTGGAGTCTAAGGAAGGTATTAAATGTAAATCAAAAATTCTTGGAACATCTCCTCATTCAATTGACATAGCTGAAGATAGAGAAGAATTCACAAAGATTCTAGAAGAATTAAATATAAGACAACCGCTCAATGGAATTGCGCGTAATGAAAAAGAGGCAATATTAGTTGCTAATAATATAGGATTCCCTTTAGTCGTAAGGCCCTCTTATGTCTTAGGTGGAAGGGCTATGGAAATAGTTAAAGATAAAAATGATTTATCTCGATATATAAAAGAGGCAGTTAAAGTTTCTCCAGATCATCCGATTCTTTTGGATCAATATTTAAGTAATGCAATAGAAATTGATGTTGATGCGTTATGTGACAAAACCGGTTCGGTTGTTATCGCAGGTCTTATGGAGCATGTAGAACCTGCTGGAATCCATTCTGGTGATTCTGCATGTTGCCTACCTTCAATTTCTTTATCCCAACAAACAATAGATACTGTTAAAAAGTGGACAAAATTAATTGCAAATAGATTAGAAGTTGTTGGCTTAATTAATTTGCAATTTGCAATTAGAAATTATAGTAATGAAGAAAATCAATTATTTATTCTTGAGGCTAATCCACGAGCATCAAGAACTATACCTTTTGTTTCCAAAGCTATCGGTAAGCCTGTTGCGAAATTAGCGACTCAATTAATGCAAGGATCCTCTTTAAAAGAGATAAATTTTACTAAGGAACTAATACCTAAATATCAAGCCGTTAAGGAAGCTGTTTTACCTTTCAAAAGGTTTCCTGGCTCTGATGCTTTACTTGGCCCTGAAATGCGTTCTACAGGTGAAGTAATGGGATTGGCCGATGATTTTGGCCTCGCTTACGCAAAATCTGAATTGGCTGCTGGAAATGGTGTGCCTTCCAAGGGTGTTGCTTTTTTATCTACTAATGATTTAGATAAAGAAAAATTAGTGTACATAGCAAGAGAACTAATAGTTTTAGGTTTTAAATTAGTCGCGACTAAGGGTACTGCTAAATTTTTATTTAATTTAGGAATTGAAGTTGATGAAGTTTTAAAGGTTCATGAAGGAAGGCCTAACATTGAAGATTCAATTCGTTCCGGTCTTATCCAATTAGTTATTAATACTCCAGTTGGATCACAGGCTCTTCATGATGATGCTTATCTCAGAAGAGCATCCTTAGAATATAATATTCCTACTTTCACAACTATTCCTGGAGCAAAAGCAGCTTTGCAGGCAATTAAATCATTACGGCTAAATAAAATTGATACTTTATCACTTCAGGAAATTCATAACTAATAGAATCTATTCATTATTTTTAAGTTTCTCTAATAATCGGTTTGTTAGGGAGTTTCTTCCAATGGATAACAATTTAAATGTGTCTTCAAATTTTTAGCTGAGTTTCAGCTATTTGTAACCCTCTAATTAGTTCTTTTGTCTCACTAGTTAAATCATTAATATTATATTCCCCCCCCTTCAAAAGTTAGGATTCGATTTTTATGTTCAATGTTTTTTAGTCATGATTCTATCTTTTATTAAATTAAATAGAATCAAGTAACCTTTATCAACTGTTTTTCACATAATTCTTTATAAATTCCATCTTTATTTAACAAATCTATATGTTTACCACTATCTACAATTTCACCTTTATCAAAAACAACTATTTTATCTGCTCCTTGAGTAGTGGATAATCTATGAGCGACAATTATTACTGTCCTATTATTCATTGCTTGATTTAGTCCTTTTTGAACTTCTGCTTCTGAATCTGAATCTAATGCACTAGTTGCTTCATCTAATAGAAGTATAGCTGGGTTACCTAATATCGCGCGAGCTATTGCTAATCTTTGAATCTGACCTCCTGAAAAGTTAGATCCTCTTTCGGTTATGTTTGTTTCGTATTTACTAGGGAGTTTAAGAATAAATTCATGAGCATTTGCAATCTTGGCTGACTTAATTACATCTTCTTCACTATAGTTTCTTCCCATTTTTATTACATCAATTATTCTTCCAGAGAATAAAAAAGGTTGTTGTTGAACTAAGGCAATATTTGATCTTATATCTATTGAACTTATAGAGCTTATGTTTTTGTCGTCAATATATATATTCCCTATTTTGGGGCTTATGAATTTTAATATCAAAGACATCATTGTGCTTTTTCCTGCTCCTGATGAGCCTACAAATGCAATTACCTGTCCTTTTGAAATTTTTAAAGTGATATCTTTTAAAACTTCATTATCCTTTTTATACTCAAAACTAACATGATTAAACTCTATCTTCCCTTTCATTTTTGATATTTTTTCTAAATTCCACTCATCTTTTTCCATAGGTTGCATATTTATCTTTTTTAATCTTTTTAATGAAGCCTCTGCTTGCTTATATTCATTAAAGTTTGTACTTATATGACTAATTGGGTCTATAAGCATTAATATTGCTGCAAAAAAACTGCTAAATTCTTCACTATTTAAAAGACCTAGGTTAATTCTTAATGCTCCTAACCCTAATATTGCTAATATTCCAAAAGCTTCAATAAAACCTACTATTGGATGTTGGATAGCAAGTAATTTAAGTGTCTTATATTTTGCTTGTTTATTACTTCTCAATTTTGTATTAAATCTACCTTTAATCCAATTTTCTGCTGCAAATGATCTTATTGTCGAAATTCCGTTTATGGATTCTCCTATTAAACCGGCTAAATCGCTTGTTGATTCTTGACTTTTTTCAGATGCTATTAAAACTCTTTTCCCAAAATTATTTACGGATAAAACAATTATTGGAGCTAAAATAAATGTTGATATCGTCAACGACCAGTCTAAATAAAACATGTAGATAATTACTGCTAATAATTGCAACACGCATGGTAATGTATCTTGAAATGTTTTATAAATTACTTCACTGACTCTGTCCGCATCCTCGGTAAGCCTATAAGTAATATCTCCTGCAGAAATATTGTTGATAAAATTCATTTTTATTTTGTGAATCTTACTAAATAAACTTTGTCTCATTACTTCACTTATTTCTAATGAAGGTTTGGCAATATAAACATCTTGCCCATATTGAGCAGTTTTTTGAATTAAAAATACAACAAGAGAATTTATTATAATATTAGTTACAGTTGTTAATTCTCCAGATCCAATAGCAGGTATTAATTTTCCAGCTAAAAAAGCTAATATTGGCCAACATGCTACATAAATTATCATGCATATAAAACCTTTAATAAATCTATTAATATATGGAGTGATTGATGGAATTAATTGCAAAATATTATTTTTGATTACTTCTTTTACTTTATCAATAGCTGTGGATTTATAAAACAATGAAATTAAATCAATTTTTAAAATGGCATAACCTTGTTTCTTCTGGTGGTGAGGCAAAAATTCTCATAAATTCTGGTCAGATAAAAGTCAATGGAGAAATAGAAAAAAAAAGAGGAAGAAAATTAGTTAAAGGAGATAAAGTTATGTTTCTAAAAAGTGAATTAATTTTTGAATGATTAGCCTAAAAACCCAAGCTATATTAGTATATTTTTCTTAGACAACATATTTTGAGAAAATCTGTAATCGCTGGTAATTGGAAGATGCACATGACTTGTGCTGATACAAAAAAATATTTGGAAGAATTTCTTCCTCTTATTGAAGAAATTCCTAATGACAGAAAAATAGTAATTGCTCCTCCCTTCACAGCTATTTCTACTTTTTCTAATTATACAAACTTTGATTATTTAAATATTGCAAGTCAAAATATCCATTGGGAAGATAAGGGTGCTTTTACTGCAGAAATCTCTCCCAATATGCTTATTGAACATAAAGTCAAATATGCAATTGTTGGCCATAGTGAACCTAGGAAATACTTTAGTGAAAGTGATGAACAAATTAATAAAAGAGCTGTCTTTGCTCAATCAAGTGGACTAACTCCAATAGTTTGTGTTGGTGAAACTCTTGAGCAAAGAGAAAGAGGTGAAGCCGATAGGGTCATTACCAGACAAGTTGAGCAGGGATTAGAGAATACTGATCCATCTAATCTTATAGTTGCTTATGAACCTATATGGGCTATTGGTACAGGTAAAACTTGTGAAGCAAGTGACGCAAACAAGATCTGTGCTTTGATAAGGAGGTTGATTGGTTTTAGTGACGTAATCATTCAATATGGAGGTTCTGTTAAACCTAGTAATATTGATGAGATCATGTCAATGAGTGATATTGATGGTGTCTTGGTAGGTGGTTCTTCTTTAGATCCTATAAGTTTTTCAAGAATTGCAAATTTCGAATAATAATTACCCTTGGCCTGATGATTGGGGGCGGAAAACCTCAATAATGGGGATTATTAATTTAACTCCTGATTCATTTAGTGATGGAGGTGATTTTTGTTCCATAGAAAAAGTTTTAAATCAAGTTAATTATTTTGTTTCTAATGGGGTTAATGTAATTGATCTTGGTGCACAAAGTACTAGACCAGGAGCGATTGAAATCGGAGCGAAAAATGAATCAAAAAGATTGATACCATATTTAAAAAAAATTAGAAGTGAATATCCCGATATTCTTATTTCTATAGATACTTTTAATTCTGAGGTTGCTCATGAAGCTCTCTCAAATGGTGCTAATTGGATTAATGATGTCACTGGAGGCAGAAGGGATGAGGAGATTCTAGATGTTGTCTCAGAATTCAAATGCCCTTTCGTAATTACTCATAGTCGCGGTGACAGCAAAAACATGAATAATTTGACAAAATATGATGATTTTTTAGTTGATATTATTCATTCTCTTGAGAGTTTGACAAAAAAAGCTCTAAGCAAAAATGTCAGTAAGGACAAAATAATTTGGGATCCAGGTATTGGATTTTCAAAAGATACCAAACAGAACATAGAAATTCTAAGAAACATCCCTTTCTTTAAAAAATTTGATTTTCCAATCTTAATCGGGGCCTCAAGAAAAAGATTTATTGGAGAAATCTTAAATGAACCTAATCCCAAAGAAAGAGATATAGGAACACTTGCTATTAGTTGTCTTTGTTCTCAACAAAATATTCACTTAGTAAGAGTTCATAATGTAAAAATAAATCATCAAGTTTTAAAAGTTGCAGATCAGATTTTTAGATAAAGAAATTTATTTTTACTATTTAACTCCCTCAATTTTATCCTCTACCTCTTGATAAAGTTCTTTAAGTTGCTCTATATTTTCATCGGATGTTTCCCAATAACCTCTCCCATTTACTTCAAGCAATGTTCCTACTATTCTTCTGAAACTATTAGGATTTAATTCCATGAGCCTTTTCCTCATTTCTTCATCATTAATGAATGTTTCATTAGTTTCTTCATAAACAAAGTTATCTACTTGGCCACTTGTTGCACTCCATCCAAGTGTGTAGTTAAGTCTATTAGATAGTTCTCTAACTCCTTCATATCCTGACTTAAGCATTCCTTCGTACCATTTTGGATTCAAAAGCTTGGTTCTAGAATCTAGTCTAATTGTTTCACCTAATGTCCTTACTTGAGCATTAGATGTAGTTGTGTCTGCAATGTAACTACTTGGTTCTTTCCCATCATCCCTTAACGTTTTTATTAATTTAGTAGGATCAGAATCAAAATAATGGCTTACATCTGTTAGAGAGATTTCAGAAGAGTCAAGGTTTTGGAATGTTACATCAGCCGTTTTCATGACAGACTCGAATACATCCCTTTTTTGATTCATTTCTCCTGGATTGTCAGCATTAAAAGCATAAGTTTTTCTTGATAAGTACATTTCTTGCAATTCATTTTCTTCCTCCCAGGTTGAATTTTCAACAGCTAAATTGACATTTGAACTATAGCTTCCACTAGCATTTGAAAAAACTCTTGCTGAAGCTTCCCTTATTGAGGTTCCCTCTTTTGCGGCTTGTTCTAAGGAATGTTTTCTTACAAAGTTGAAATCTAATGGTTCTTCTGCTTCTGCAGCTAATTTTACTGCTTGGTCAATTAGTGCCATTTGGTTTATAAATAAATCCCTAAAAACTCCAGAACAATTTACAACCACATCAATTCTTGGTCTACCAAGTTCCTCTAACGGGATAAGTTCTAATTTATTTATGCGACCAACAGAATCAGGTTTTGGTTTGACTCCTACAAACCATAAAATTTGTGCAAGAGATTCACCATAAGTTTTGATATTATCTGTACCCCATAAAACACAAGCTATTGTTTCAGGCCAAGTTCCTTGCTCTTCTTTTTGTCTTTCAATTAATTTGTCAACTACAGATTTAGCTGCAGCTACTGCTGCAGTAGTAGGAATTGATTGTGGATCAAGTGCATGAATATTTTTACCACTTGGTAAAACGCTTGGGTTCCTAATAGGATCTCCTCCAGGCCCAGGCAATACATAATTTCCATCCAAGGCTTTTATGAGGCTATCCATTTCATTGTCTGCACATACCTGTTCAAGGCAGAATAATAAATAGTCAAATAATTTATTTAATTCTTTTTGATTTACTTCATTAAATCCATTTAATCTACATACTCTCAGCCAAGGGGTAGGTAAATTTAAACCAAATATCTTCAAGAAATCTAATAGTTTTGAAAATAGTGATTTCTCCAAATAGACCCTTCCGTTAACAATTTTTAGACTATTAACCATTGCAAATATGCATTCTCTGGCAGTTTTTATAATTTTTTCATTTAGTTCAACAAAATTAAGTTCTCCCTTATTGTTACCGTCGTAAACTTCATCAATTTTTAAATTTATTGATTCTGCTAATAAACCTGGTAAGGATCTAAGACCTTCTTGTTCTCTTTCTAACGAAGCTATATTTACTAAAGTAGCAACAGCTTCCTCAGCAGTAGGAGCCTCTCCAATTGTATGGAGTCCACATGGTAATAATCTACTTTCTATCTCCATTAATTGCTTATATATATTCCCTACGAATAGATCTCTATCTTCAATAGTTAGTTCATCTACCTCACCAATAGGGAGATCTACATCTTTGTCGAGATTACAATGCTTTGAAGTCTCTACAATTGCATTAACAATTTGAATACCTCTACTACTTTCTCTGAGTTGTTGATAAGAACCTACTAGCTCGCTCAATTCTTTGAGTCCCTTATAAAGACCGGCATTTTCAGCTGGAGGAGTTAGGTAACTTATTGTTGATGCGTAACCTCTTCTTTTTGCAATTGTTGCTTCTGATGGATTATTTGCTGCGTAATAATATAAATTCGGCAGAGATCCTATTAAAGAATCTGGGTAGCAAGTTTCACTCATGCCCATTTGTTTTCCAGGCATAAATTCAAGTGAACCGTGTGTTCCAAAATGTAGAACCGCATCAGCTCCCCATATTTTTTCTATGTAAGTGTAATAAGCAGCAAATCCATGGTGAGGACTTGCACTTCTTGAGTAAAGTAATCTCATTGGATCTCCCTCATATCCAAAAGTTGGTTGTACTCCTATAAATACATTTCCAAAATGTTTTCCATAAATAAGTAAATTTTGTCCATCGCTGTTCAAGTTTCCAGGAGGTTTACCCCAGTTTTCTTCTAATCTCTTTGAATAAGGAGTAAATTCCTCATATTCTTTCACAGTCATCTTATGAGCAATATTTAATTCAGGAGACCCATCCATAGCCTCAGGATTATTAATGACTTTCTCCATTAATTCTTTGGAGTTTTTAGGGAGATCATCAATTTGATAACCTTTGGCTTTCATTTCTAAAAGAACTCTATAAATAGAACCAAATACATTTAAATAAGCTGCTGTTCCAACATTTCCTTTGTCAGGTGGAAAACTAAATACAGTTATCGCTAACTTCTTCTCCTCCCTTTTTTTAACCCTAAGATTGGACCACTTTATTGCTCTTTCAGCAATAACATCTACTCTATCTTGGAGAGTATGAGCTTTACCAGTAGCATCATCACGACCTGAAAGAATAATTGGTTCAATAGCTCCGTCTAATTCTGGTATCGCAATTTGGAGTGCAACTTGAACAGGGTGCAACCCTAAATCACTTTCCTCCCATTCTTGAGTTGTTTGAAATACCAATGGGAGTGCAACCATATATGGTCTATTTAGTTTTTTGAGTGCATCGATAGCTTTTGGATGATCCTGTCTTGCAGGACCACCTACCAATGCAAATCCTGTTAAAGATACAACTCCATCAACTATTGCTCTTTCCTTATCAATTGAATCATAATAAAATTCATCTACTGGTTTAGAAAAATCTAATCCACCACAGAAAATAGGCAAAACACGAGCGCCTCGATATTCTAATTCTTGTATTACGGCTACATAATGAGCATCATCACCTGTAACTATATGACTTCTTTGTAGAACTAATCCAATTGTTGGAGTTTTATCATCTTTTGGTTTTATATCTTTTCTATTATTTTCCCAATCTTGATATTCATTTAAACTTTCAAACATATTTGACGCTAATGGATGCCATATGCCTAAATCTGGGAATGTTTGAGGATCTTGTATTTTAAATTCTTCTAACTGATCTTTTATATTTTCTGACACTACATATTTTTCTGAGATCATTAATAAGAAGTTCTTCAGATTCTCTGTTGTACCGCCAAGCCAATATTGAAAACTTAATATAAATGTTCTTGCATCTTGTGCTTTTTCTACAGGTAAATATTTGAGTATTGAGGGCAAAGTATTTAATAACTTCAACATTGAATCTTGGAAACTAGCACCATCAGATTCTTTTTTCTTTTTAATAAGATCTCCAATAATACTTTTAGATTGTCCAAGTTGAGCCATGCTAAATGAACCCAATTTGTTTAATCTCATCACCTCAGGCATTGAGGGAAAAATTATAGAGGCTTTAAGATTCTCTTTATATGGTGTAACTGCATCTACAACTTTTTGTGCTAGATCTTCAATAAATATTAGGGAGGCAACAAAAATATCGGCACTAGCTATATCAACTTTAAAATCTTCGAAATTCTTATCGTTTCTAAGTTCTTCTATAAGATACCCGCTAAGATCTATCCCTATAGGGCCATTTATTTCATTTATTGATTTTGCAGCTTCTGTTAAGGAGTTTTGATATTGTGGCTCAAGGACAACATAAACTGCTTTTATAACAACTTTATGTTTGTTATCCTCAACAGGAGAAACTCTGCGATTTGCTGAGCGGACCTGCGTAAACATTGATTCTCTTTAAGTATTTTTACCAGCCTACGGGTGAATTGCCGTTATTGTGTGCAATATAAATAGCGTGTAACAACCTTTTAAAAAAATTTTTAATTAAAAATGATCAAAAATTCTAAAAAAACTATACCTGTACTTGTTTCTGGTGCATTAGGCAGAATGGGAAGTGAGGTTGTTAATTCCGTCCTAAATTCTTCAAATTGTGAACTTGTTGCAGCAATTGATACAAATAAAAAAAATAATGGTGAAAACATTTCACAATTGTTAAATCTTAAAAAAAGTGAAGTTATTATCTCAAATGATCTTGAGGGGTCTTTATGTTCAATTAGTCAAGAATATCGAAATGAGATAATTAAACCAGTATTAGTTGACTTTACTCATCCTGATTCTGTTTATGAAAATACTAGATCTGCAATTGCTTATGGGATATCGCCAGTTGTAGGGACTACAGGCCTTACTCCCTCTCAAATAAATGATTTGGCTATTTTTGCTCAAAAAGCAAACATAGGTTGTGCAATAATTCCAAATTTTTCTGTAGGAATGGTTCTTCTTCAACAAGCTGCTTCTGTAGCAGCAAAGTTTTACGATAATATTGAATTAATAGAAATGCATCACAATCAAAAAGCAGATTCTCCTAGTGGCACTTGTATTAAAACTGCTGAAATGATTGAAGAATATCCAAAAAAATATAATCAAAACTTAGTTAAGGAAACTGAATCATTAAAAGGAGTAAGAGGAGGTGTTAGAGATTCAGGCCTAAATATTCATTCAATAAGATTACCTGGGCTTTTGGCTCATCAAGTAGTAATTATGGGTTCTCCTGGAGAAACTTACACAATTAAACATGACACTATTGACAGAAAAGCTTATATGCCTGGCGTTATGCAGGCAATAAGAAAAATAGGTAAATTTGAATCGTTAATTTATGGACTTGAAAAATTAATATTTTAGATGCTTATACCAATAAAACAAAATCAACTATCTAAACTTATCCCTTCTGTAGGGACAGGTGGTCAGTTTAAATATACACTTGGAGATCCTAGAAAAATTTTGCAGAGACTTATTATTTCCTCTATAGGAGGAGTTTTAAATCTCTTACTTTTTATTAGTCAATCATCAACTCAGACTGAAAATCTTTGGTTATTATTATGTGTGATTTTTTTTCTTTACATAATATGGGGACCAATTCTTGAATCAAGCAGAAAAAATATTAAATATAAAAAATCTAAGTTCTTTTCTCTCTTCGATGGTTATGTTTCTGATATCTATAAAACTGAAAGAATTGAAAGTTCACGTGAGCAATCAAATAGGCAAGGTCGTTTAGAGCTGATTGAAAAAAAAAGAACTTGGTTAGTTATTGAATTGGAGGATGAGGATGGTTATTTAGATAAAATAAGTTTTCCCATGGAAAACAAACATAGTCTAATTAGAGTTGGTTCCAATATTAGATGCATCATTTCATCTAATTATAGAAACTTTGAAAGAGAGATTTCTTTGACTGATGCATGGTTACCTGACTCAAATATTTGGATAGGAGAATACCCATATTTGCTTCGACCAGCATTTGAAGAAATTTGCTATATTTATTTGAAGTAAATTGTAGATATATTTTAATTAATGAATAATTATTTAAATTTTAAAATTGTTGGTTCTGGTCCCTCTGGATTACTTTTAGCAATATCTTTAGCGAAATTAAATTTCAATGTTTACACAACAGATTTACTAACAAGAGAGAAACTCATAAATAAAGACAAAACATATGCTATTACTCATTCAACAAGAAAGATACTTTCAAAATTTAATATTTGGAGTAAATTAAAATCTTATCTTTATAAATTTGATTCTCTTTCAATTTCAGACAGTGTAACTTCAGATTTTACAATTTTAACTACTTCGGACTTAGATAAAGATATTTGTTCTTTAGATACTATTGGTTGGGTAGTTAAACATTCTGATCTTATGAATGTATTTTTCGATGAGGTCGATAATATGGATAATATATTTTTTAAATCTTCTTTAGATCTTTCTTTTGATGATATTAAATTTGATTATGAATTTATATCAACCGGAGCAAATTCAAACCACAAAAAAAATCGAAATTTTATAGATATTAGAAAATCATATAATCAGTCTTGTTTAACATTTGAAGTTTTAGTTAGGGGTAATGTTCCTAGGCGTGCATATGAAATATTTAGGAAGGAAGGTCCATTAGCTTTATTACCATTAGATAAAAATAAATATCAAATAATTTGGACTGCTACTTCATCTAAATCAATGGATAGATTAAATTCAAGTAAAAGCTTTTTGTTAGATAACTTGTCAACAATACTGCCTGATAATTTCAAGTTAGATCAGATAAATAGCGATATTAATATTTTTCCTGTTTCTTTATCTTTTCGTCTGCCAATTTTTAATTTCAAAAAGGTTGTATTTGTTGGAGATTCATTTCATACCTTCCATCCTGTTGGAGGACAAGGGTTAAACACTTGTTGGAGAGATGTTAATGTCATATATGATATTTTTAATAAAAATGTTCCTGTAAGTAATAGAGCTTTAAACATATTCAAATATAAATACTATTTTATAAGATTTTTAGATATTATTTCAACTATTGTTGTTACAGATTCTTTAATAAAATTTTTTGCAAATAATAAATTTTTCTTATTACCTTTTAGAAAACTCTCTTTTTTACTTTTAAACAAGTTTATTTTTATGAGGAGAATCATATTAAACCATATGACTAAGTCTTTTATCTATTCGTCAATTAAATAATTTCTATGGATAATTATTCAAATAGAAAAATAATACTTTTTCTTGTGGATGAAATTGGATTAAACGAGTCTTCGATCGAGCTAGGATTAAAGTTGTCAATTAAAAATAATACGCCACTTCCTATTCTTCTTTGGAATTATGGAATATTAACAATTGAAGAACTGGATGAGTTTTATACATTTTTATTTCAAAGTAAATAATAAATATTCTGTTATAATTTTTAGATAGCGTTCGTAGTTGACTATTACTATCTTATCCAAAGGAAAACAGATATCTAGAGAATCTATACAAAGACTTGATTTACTTTTATTAGCTCTAGAAACTATTGATTTAAATGGTGCTGAATCTCTACATTCTTTATCAGTCAAACTTAATTTACAAGAAGTCTTACCTAATAAAGTTACTATTTGGAAACTGAGGAATAATAACCCAATGAGGAATTCTTTTAATAATATCAATGTTAAATTAGAGGAATTTGAAGCACTAATTAAACTTGCTGCTGAAATGGCAAGATTTTTATATCCTTACATAAGACAAATACTTCAATCCAGAGATGATCTTATTAGAAATCCTAATGCATGGAATGAATTTAAGAAAAGATATATTGAATTAATTAATGAAAGGTTTAATACTAATAGTATGAAGGTCAAAAGACTTCTTGATCCTAATTGTAATGACGAGGTTTTTAATAAAATTATTCTTACTTTAGCTTTGTGCGTCTCAGACGATGGTTTTCTAAAATTAAGAACAAATTTACTTAATTATTGATATGTTGCAAAATAAATTTTTATTTAATCAATCTTCAGTAAGCCTTGAAATTATTGGATTGCCTGATTATTCGAATAACGAAAATAAAGACTATATATCAATTATTTCGCAATGGAAACTTATGATTATTGATAAGCCTGTTATAGAGGGAAATCTAGAACATTTAAAGTCAATTATGAAGGCTTTTTATTCTTACTCTATTTCCCTTTTGAATGATGAAAATCCAAGATATGAATCCAATTTAATTGATATTACCTCTGTGAATTTTTATACACATATACTACTTTTGAAGAGTTCCAAACCTGAGGTTAAGCCTTTAAATATAAGAATTGGAAATTCAGTTTTAGCTGATACTATAAATTGTTTTGACCAATTATGTTCTTCAAATAAAGTTAAAAATATTTATCAAGAAGAATTTACAAACTTTAAAAATAAAAATTATTTAAGTTTATTGGATAAAAAAAATATCTTTAATTTTCTATTGCCTCCTTTATTTTCATTATGCTCTATTTTTCTCGTTTCTACCGCTTTAATTTATGTTTATGATGGAAATGATAATAGCTCATTAATTAATACTAAAAACAAACTTATTAGCATTAAATCCTCAGACAAGTTACTATAAAAAATAATTCTTATTGAAGATTTTTTTTTAATTTTATTAGTTTGATTTTTTATAAATGGCTGATTTAAAAATACCAAATTTGAATAAGAATTCCGATAAATATTTTTTTAAAAAGAAGTTATCTTTGAGGAGAAAGTCTAAAAGTAAATTGATAAATGAATCTTTTATTATGATATTTTTTAGTGTCTTAATAATTTACTTAATTTATTTAATCCCAAATAAAATCTCAATTTTTAGAAATTTTTTAAATAATTTTAGTAAATTGTTTGCTAACGTTTTGGATTCAATCTCATATATTTATGAAATTTGTTTATCTATATTTATTACATTTTCAATAATATTTGCTTTAATTTTGATTATAGGATCTATCTCAAGAATATTAAAAGTAGTAAAAAGAAAAACTAGCCGATTAAAGCTTAAATAGGATTCATTAAACCACCGCTTCCAGAGTCTGAATCATCGTCATCATTCTCAGTTTCAAATCCTAGTAAAGCATATATACCAACTGCTAAAGATGAAATTAGTAAAGTGAAAGGTAAAATCGAAGATTGTAATCCGACATCAATGTATTCACCCATTTAACAAAAAAATTTTTATTAAGCTAACCGAAATTTAACTTATTCGCGGTTATTAAATATTTATTTAATATTTAGATCTTTGTAACGGAAGTTTCTTTATCAAAGTTATTTATTTCTTTTACAAAAAGTCCTAACCAATAGATTAGCTGATCAATTTGATTTTGAATATCTGTGACACCTAATCCTCTAATTATTATTTTTGAGAACTGATCATCTTCTTCATAATTAAATTTTGATTGAATATTTGATGGTAAACCTTTTTTAATAAGTTTAAATGTAGAGTTTTTTAGCCTAGTTTCTATTATAACATTTGGTTTTTTAAGTTTAATTTTATTAAAGCCACACTTTTTTGCTAACAATTTTAACTTCATTAAAAGTATTAAGGATTCAACAGGTTTGGGTAAAACTCCATACCTATTTGACCAGTCAGTTGCTAGCTCTGTAAGCTCTTTATGGTTAGTACATTCGGTAGCATATTTATAAGCATCTAGTTTCTCTTCTCGGTTTAATATCCATGTTGCAGGTATAAAAGCATTAACCGGCAAATCAACTTGGGTATCATTTACTTCAGGTATTTCTTGACCATTTATTTCTGAGATTGCTTCATGAAGCATTTCAATATATAAGTCATATCCTATGGCATTAACTTTTCCACTTTGCTCTTCGCCCAATAAGCTCCCAACACCTCTTATTTCCATGTCTTTCATAGCTAGTTGATATCCACTTCCTAGTTCAGAGAAATCTTTGATAGCCTTTAGCCTTTGCTTAGAGGCTTCATTAATTTTGTTTATATTTGGATAAAATAGCCATGCATGAGCTTGTATTCCACTTCTTCCGACTCTTCCTCGTAATTGATAAAGTTGTGAAAGACCAAATTTATGTGAATCTTCTATTACGATTGTATTTACTCTAGGTATATCTAATCCGCTTTCAATAATTGTAGTGCAAATCATTAGATCAACCTCGCCATTATTAAATGCAATCATTGCATTTTCAAGATCTATTTCATGCATCTGTCCATGAGCGACAATATACTTTAAATCTTTAAACATATTTTTTAATTTATTAACCGCTTGATCAATATCAGATATTCTTGGAAGAACATAGAAAATTTGACCACCTCTATCAAGTTCTTGACTAATCGCAGTTCTGATTACATCCATATCAATTTCAGATAAATACGTTTTAATAGATCTTCTAGAAGGAGGAGGAGTATTTAATAAACTCATTTGTCTAAGGCCAGACAAACTCATATATAGAGTTCTTGGGATTGGTGTGGCTGAGAGAGTTAAAACGTCAATATTTGTTTTTATATTTTTAATTTTTTCTTTTTGCCTAACTCCAAATCTTTGTTCTTCGTCAATAACAAGTAATCCTAAGTTTTTAATTTCGATCTCTTTTCCTAAAATTTGATGAGTAGCTACAACTAAATCAATTTTATTATTTTTTAAACCATTATAAATATCTTTTTTCTCAGTATTTGTTTTAAATCTGTTCAGTAATGAAACCTTTATTGGGTAAGGAGAAAATCTATTATAAAAAGTTCTCCAGTGTTGTTGAGCTAATATTGTTGTTGGAGCAAGTAAGATCACTTGCTTACCAGATGTTATTGCTTTAAAAATTGCTCTTACTGCTACTTCTGTTTTTCCGAACCCGACGTCTCCACAAACTAATCTATCCATTGGCTTATCACTTTCCATATCAATTTTTACTTCTTTAACAGCTGTTAGTTGGTCTGGTGTAGGTTGATAAGGGAATGACTCTTCTAACTCTTTTTGCCATGGCCCATCTTCTGGAAATATATGACCTTTAAGTTTTTCCCTTTTTGCATAAAGTTTTAAAATGTCTAAGGCAACTTTTTTTATTATTTTTCTATTTTTATCTTTTATTTTTAACCATTCTGTACCTCCTAATTTATTTATTCTAGGCTTTATTTTTCCACTAGATCTATATCTGTTTATACTCCCAAGTTGATCAGCTGCAACACTTATTTTTCCATCAAGATAACGAATAACTAAGTAGTCTCTTGATTCTCCAGTAATGTTTATTTTTTCTATTTTTAAAAATTGTCCAATACCATGATTTTTATGAACTATATAATCTCCTGGATTTATTTTGTTTACATTTATATTTGAATTTACACTCCTTTTTCTTCTTCTTATAAATACATTATTAAATAAAGCTTGCTGAGAAAACAATTCCTTATCTGTTATTAGAATTACTTTCCATATCGGTAAATAGAATCCTTCTATTTCATAATTATTT
The DNA here is from genome assembly GCA_003211655.1 of Prochlorococcus sp. AG-469-F22. GTDB lineage: Bacteria > Cyanobacteriota > Cyanobacteriia > PCC-6307 > Cyanobiaceae > Prochlorococcus_A. The sequence continues at coordinate 21,255 of QCSC01000012.1, forward strand.
TTATTTTTAATAATTACTGGTGTCGAATTTTCAATTAACTTATACGCGCTTTCAAGATCGTTGGGCTTTTCTAAGTAAGTTGTATTACATTCATGCTCAAAAAATAAACTTCTTGTTCGTAGTGGTTGCGCCGATAATATCCAGACTTTATCTTTATTTAATATAAACTTATTTATTTCTTTTGAAAGTTTGCCAATATTTTTAGAAGAAGTATTTATGCGTTTATCTGACAAAAGAAATCTATTATCTAGATTTCTTTTTGACTCAAATTCATATAAATTTATTACGTTGTTATTACTAATAGTTCCTATAATTGATTCAAATTTTTCATGAAGATTTGATCTAACTTTTATATTTATATTATTTGATTTTAAGTTATTGGTGATTTCATCTTTATATAGTTCAAAATTATTATCTGATTCAAGACACCAATTGTTAGAAAATTTATTACAATCCTCTTTTTCGTCTATGACAATTAATGTTTCTTTATTTATATAATCTAATAGGTTTGATGGATGTTCTTCAATTATACCCAAGTATCTATCAAGATTATTTTTAGTTGTTATTTCTTCGGAATTAAATGTACCTTGTTCTGATAATTTTTCTAACCTTTTTCTTATTAATAAATTAAATCCGACTTGTACAATTTCAACTTTGTTAATACTATCTAATGTTCTTTGTGTTACTGGATCATATGCTCTTATTTTTTCAATAATATTATCAAAGTATTCTATTCTTATAGGCAGTTCATTATTAACTGGATAAATATCAATAATTTCTCCTCTTCTACTCCATGACCCTTCCTGAGAAGTTAAATTTTCCTTTTTATAGCCTAGCAAAACTAATTTAGTTGTTAACTCTTTTATATCTAATTCTTTACCTTTAAAAAGTGAAAATATATTATCCTTAAATATATTTTCTTTAATTAAATGAGGTTGAAGTGATCTTTCAGTTGTTATTATTATATTAATATCTTGTCTTTCTTTTTTAATAATTTTAGAGATAACTGATAACTGAGAATATTCAGTTTCCTTTGACTTATTAATTGATGCATATGGTAAATTTTCACTTGGTGGATAATATAATACATTTTTATTATCTATACTATCAAAATATCCATACCATTTATATGCAATTTCCTCATTAGGACTTATAAGTAAGATATCTTTATTTTCTTTCTTAGCAATACTATTTAATATAATTGATTTTGCATATCTACTAGAGCCAATGATATTTAGTTCATTATTATGTTCAATTCTTTTTACTAACTCTGATATTATTTGTGAATTTGAAATATAACTAATTAATGAATTTAAACTCATTTATATTTAATTAACTTGATTACTACTTAAGGTTATATTATATTATATTTTACAAAGATTGTGAATAATAATTAATGGATTCTGCAGCAATAAATTCCTTTATACCAACGCTTGATCAGGTTGATAGTTGGTCAGAAATTCTTACACTTCTACCAATATTGATTATTTTAGAGTTGTTGCTATCAGCAGACAATGCTATTGCTTTGGCATCTCTTACTAAATCTCTTGATAGTCCTTTATTAAGATCTAAAGCTTTAAATATAGGCATAACTATTTCTTTATTATTCAGAATATTTCTTATTCTTCTATCTAATATTCTTCTGAAATTTATAATAATTCGTATATTTGCAGGTTTATATCTTATTTATTTATTTATATCAAATGTTTTTTTTATCAGCGAGTCCGACACTCAAGAATCAGACAATGATAAAAAGAATAATAATTTTAAATTTCTAAAGATTGTTGCTTTGCTTTCTTTGACTGATTTCGCCTTTTCAATTGACAGCATTACAACAGCTGTTGCCATAAGTGATCAATATATTCTTATTATTTTTGGAGCAATTATAGGTGTATTAGCATTGCGATTTACTTCAGGTATATTTCTTAATCTTTTAGAGAAATTTTTAAGATTAGAAACTGCTGGTTACATTGCTATATTAATTGTTGGGATAAAGCTTCTTCTAAATACATTAATTACTGAGACAATTCTTCCAGATTTTTATTTTTATATTTTGATACTAATTTCTTTCATTTGGGGTTTTTCAAAAAGGGATCAAATAACTTAGTCAGAAAAATTTTCTCCAATTGCAGGATTTAATTGTTGTATTAATTGATTTTGGCTAGATACTTTTTTACCTTCTAGTTTTGCTTCTAATAAAAGAATTGGATCAGTTTTTGTTGTTATGATAATTCCTGCATTTTTTATAAGACCAATAATTACTCCGGGTTTAAATATATTACTTAAAATTTTATAATTTTTATTGTGTATTTCATGCGTTGTTAGGATCTTTATTTTTATTATTTTGAGGTTTTTCCTTTTATAAGTCGTATTGGCTCTTGGGTATAAGGCATTTATTTTTCTATAAATATCAGTTGAAGAATTTTTCCAATTTATTATGTAATCTAATTTGTTAATCATTCTTGCATATTTTAATTCTCGTTGAAATTCTGTTTGTTTTTTAAGCAAAAGATTAACGTCTCTATTTTTATTTTGTTCTATATCTGATATCGCTCTCAAAAATAACTCTGATGATAAATCACTTAATTTTTTAGTTAAAGTTTTAAGATTATCATTATTCTCAATTTTAATTTGTTTTTCAACTAATACGTCCCCAGTATCTAATCCTTCTTCCATTTTCATTATTCCTACACCGGTCATTTTGTCTCCCTCTAATATTGACCATTGAATTGGTGCAGCGCCCCTCCATCTTGGAAGTAGTGATGCATGTGCATTCCATGATTTGTATTTAGGAATATCTAATATCGCTTTGGGTAATATCTTTCCATATGCAATTACAATAAAAAGATCACAAGATAAATCTTTAAGTCTGCTAATAAATTTAATATTTCCCTTTATTGTTTCTGGTGTAAATACTGGAATATTTTTCTTAGTAGCATATTCCTTAACTGGTGATGATATTAACTTATTACCTCTAGATCTTTTTTTGTCTGGTTGGGTAATTACAGCAACAATATCATGATCTGATTTCTTTAATACTTCAAGACTTTTAACTGAATATTCAGGCGTACCCCAAAATATAATTCTCACTCGTCACCGGTTATAGATAATTCATTAATCCATACATGTGGAGAAATTCCACTTGTAGTTAATTCTTTTTCATTTTCAATATTTATTATATTTTTTAGGAGATACTTTATATCTCCTGCTACAGTTGCTGATTCAATTGAACGTTTTTCACCATTTCTATAAAGCCATCCTTCAAAAGGAAGAGAGAAGGAACCTTGACTAGCTTTAACTCCTGCATGAATTGCGTTTAATTCTTCAATATATACAAAATCTCCTTGATAATTTGCGTGTACCAATGACTTGTTTAAGTCCGAACATTCATTAGATTTTTCTATTACTAACCAATCTGGAGAAACTGATACTTTTGAGCCAAGTCCAGCATGCCCTGTGGGTATGGTATTAAAAATTTTTGCAGTTGATTCCGAATGCAGAAAGTTTTCTAATTTACCTTTATTAATTAACATTAGTTTTTTTGTTGGAGTCCCTTCACCATCGAATGGTGCAGAAGATATATTTTTATCATTAAGCCCATCATCATAGATATTCAAAGCTGGAATTGAAATCAATTCACCAATCGAGTTTTTATCTGAAAGACTTACACCGTCAATAATACTTCTAGCGTTGAAGATAGAACTAAATGCATTCATTATCGTTAGAAATGCTTCAGGTGATAGACAGATTAAATACTTATCTGTTTTTATTGATGAGTAATCTAAATGTGCAATTGTTTTCTTTGCGGCCTCTTTGATACAGGATTCAATATCAATGTCCTCTAAACAGTGTCCAAGTTTAACTGAACCTGAACTACGAGGTTTTTTATCTTTTTCTTCTGCTCTCGCATATAAATATATAGCAGCTTGACTTTTACTGAAATTTCGAAAAGCCCCATCACTATTGGCGTAAATTCTTTCGTAAAAACTTTCTGATAATCCGTTGTAAGGAATAGATTTAATAGCCTCATGACTGTCAATCAGCTTCGATTCAGCCTCTCTAAGAATTTTAAGGAGCTTTTTAATTCCTAATGGATTTTTTTTTTCAACTTCTTTTACTTGTATAGGATCTTTTGCTAAAGGAGAAAAATCAGTAAATTC
>QCSC01000013.1 GCA_003211655.1 Prochlorococcus sp. AG-469-F22
CAAAACAAAAAGGATTAGATCCGTAGCAAAAGCTATTGCCTGTATAGATGCATTACTTGGTTTAGCAATTACATCATTAGAAAATAATTTTATAAAACCGACTATTTCACCCATTACTAATTCAACAGACCAACAAAGCACAAAGATTATTGGAGGAAGGAATCCTATAGTTGAACAACTATTGACTAATAGACAATTTATATCTAATGATATTTGGTTTAATAATAAGCAAAAATTAATAATATTAACTGGTCCAAATGCAAGTGGAAAGAGTTGCTTTATTAGACAAATAGGATTAATACAAATTCTGGCTCAAATTGGAAGCTTCGTCCCTGCAAGCAAGGCCGATATTCAAATTGTAGATCGAATATTTACAAGAATTGGAGCCGTAGATGATCAATCAACTGGACAATCGACATTTATGGTAGAAATGTCAGAGACAGCATCAATACTAAATCAAGCGACATCAAACTCTCTTGTCTTACTTGATGAGATAGGAAGAGGGACCTCTACTTTTGATGGGCTATCCATAGCATGGTCAGTAAGCGAATATCTTGCAAAAAAAATTGTATGTAATACAATCTTTGCTACTCATTATCATGAACTAAATTATCTTAAAAATACAAATACAAACGTAGAAAATTTTCAGGTATTAGTAAAACAGAAGAAAGATCAACTATTTTTTTGTCATAAAATTGAAAAAGGTGGTGCGAACAAAAGTTATGGAATTGAAGCCGCCAAGTTGGCCGGGGTTCCTAAAGAAGTTATTAATAAAGCTATATTAGTTTTAGATTATTTAGAAAAAAATAATCAGTTGAATGCTCAAATTAAAATTAAATAAAATTTTAAACAGATTAAAAAAACTATTTTAAATAGTTTCTCTTAATAAGGCATTAACAGCTGCTGCTGCCATTGCAGCCCCTCCTCTCGTAGAGTTCATAACAATTCTAGGATAATTAGTGTTGAGTAATTTATTTTTACTTTGCCTAACACCAATAAAACCTACAGGCATTCCAATAATTAAACTAGGAATCTGTTGTGAATTCTGTATAATCTCTAATAAATTGACTAATGCGGTTGGAGAACTTCCAATAACGATAATTGGCGATTGACTTCCTGAATTTTGAGCAGATAAATCAATCCAACCTTTTTCTATCCCATAAGCAGTTTTAGTCAACCCTAATAAATCTCTATCATCAAACCAATGTTTCGCCGAAACAACTGAGTTTCCGTTTGTATTTTTTGCCATTGATTTAATAGCTGCTGCTGCCATATCAGTATCCGTCAATATTGGTGCTCCAGCTTTAAGAGATTTAACACCTTTTTCACACGCCCCTTCACTAAACTCCAAAAGTTTCTGAATATTAAAATCACCTGAAGTATGCACTAATCTTTCTAAAACTTTATTTTCCAAGTAATTAAAATTATTTTCAATCAACTTAGATTTAATAAATCTAATACTTTCTAAAAAAATAGGATGATCTTTTATCATTAAAATTTAATTTACTTTATCTTAAAGAAAGCATAATTATAATAAGATTCTTTATTTGCAAATATGCCAATACAAATATTATGGGGAAATGATTTAAATGCAAGTAATAGGTTTATAAAAAAAATAATAGATGAAAAAGTATCCAAAACATGGGGAGAACTAAATATTAGTTACTTAAATGGTGATGATGATAATCAAATAAAACAAGCATTTGATGAAGTACTAACACCTCCTTTGGGGGATGGATCTCGAGTAGTTGTATTAAAAAACAACCCATTATTCACAAATAAAAATGAGGAAATAAGACTCAAATTTGAAAAAATTTATCAAAACATTCCAAGTAAAACTTACTTTCTTTTACAAAATACAAAAAAACCAGATTCAAGACTAAAGAGTACAAAATTTATTCAAAATTTAATAAAAAAAGATTTAGCAATTGAAACCTCATTTTCATTGCCCGATATCTGGGATGTTGAAGGCCAGAAAAAATACATAGAAGCCACCGCAAATTCGATGAATATTCATCTAGGTAAAGGGACCGCTGATTTAATTATTAATTCAGTTGGAAATGATAGTTTTAACTTAATAAGCGAATTAGCTAAAGCAAAGATATATCTATCTGCATCGAAAAATCATGAAAACAAAGAACTTATTTTAAAAAGTGATGATGTAAAAGAAATATTTAATGATCATCAGTCAAATATTTTTAAAATAATCGATCTTCTATTACAAAATTGTATTTATGAGAGTCTTATAGAAATCCATTATTTATTAAAAAAAGGAGAACCTGCTTTAAGGCTCAATGCTGGATTAATAAGTCAAATCAGAATGAATACCATAGTAAAATTACTTCATAAATCTGGTGAGCAAGATGTATCACAAATATGCAAACTTGCAAATATATCTAACCCAAAAAGAATTTTTTTTATCCGTAAAAAAGTAAACAATACATCCTCAGCTTTCTTAATTAAATTGATGAGTAATTTACTAGATATTGAATCATCACTAAAAAAAGGGAATAATCCTATCAATGTTTTTACGGAAAATCTCGTTAACTTAAGTTAATCAAATATTAAGTTTGATAATTTATATTATGATTTAAATATGGCTTTATTAATCAAAAAATTTGGCGGCACTTCGGTTGGAGATATAAAAAAAATTAAAGTGATTGCCCAGAATATTGTTCAAAGTAAAGAAGCTGGAAATGATATCGTCGTAGTTGTATCTGCAATGGGTAATTCTACAGATCACTTAAATAAGTTAGCAGATTCAATCAGCAAAAATCCCAATAGCCGAGAATTAGATATGCTCCTCTCTACAGGGGAGCAAGTAACTATGGCACTTCTATCAATGTCATTAAATGAATATGGAATTCCTGCAATATCTTTGACAGGTAGCCAAGTTGGAATTATTACTGAATCAATTCATGGGAAAGCAAGAATTCTAGATATCAAAACAGAACGAATACAAAACTATATTGATCTAGGTTATGTAGTAGTAGTTGCTGGATTTCAAGGCTCAACGCTAAGTCATACTGGATCAATGGAAATAACAACTTTAGGAAGAGGGGGGTCAGATACTACAGCAGTAGCACTCTCCACAGCATTAGGTGCAGAGAATTGCGAGATATATACAGATGTTCCTGGGGTTCTTACCACTGATCCAAGAATTGTACCTAGTGCAAAATTATTAGATATTATTAGTTGTGAAGAGATGCTAGAACTTGCAAGCGTTGGGGCTTCAGTACTTCATCCAAGAGCTGTAGAAATTGCTCGCAATTATGGAATTAAATTATATGTGAAATCGAGTCAAACCCTATCAAATGGCACTCTTCTACATAGCAAAATAAAACCATTAGCTCTAAAAAGAGGAGGATTAGAATTAACAAAAACTGTTAATAGTCTTGAAGTATTAGAACACCAAACCGTATTTAGTATTTCCAAACTACCTGATAGTCCTGGAATTGCAGCTCAGATATTTGAGACATTGTCTGAAGCGAGCATTAATGTTGATTTAATAATCCAAGCTACACATGATGGGAAAAGTAATGATATTGCATTTACAGTTAATGAGTGTGAGTTAACCAAAACAATTGATCAATGTAAATTGATAACAAATCAATTAGGTGGCGAATATAATTTCAAAACGAATATGACAAAGTTAAGTATTCAAGGAGCTGGAATAATGGGGAGACCAAGTGTATCGGCAGATTTATTTGATACTTTATCCCATGCAAACATAAATGTAAGATTAATAGCTACCAGCGAAATCAAAGTCAGCTGCGTAATTGATATTGACAATATTCCAAAAGCTATTAGATTTGTTGGTGAAAAATTTAAATTATCTGATAAACAAATATTTATTAATCCAGTAATTGCGAGAGAGGATCTGCCTGAGGTAAGAGGAATTGCATTAGATAAAAATCAAGTTCAAGTGAGCATTCGGAACCTACCTGACAAACCTGGTGTGGCAGCTTCAATATGTTTAGCTCTCGCAGAGAATAATTTAATTTTTGATACTATTGTTCAATCTGAAAGGTTCACATCATTCAAAACCAAAGACATTAGTTTTACCATGAACAAACAAGATAGAGAGAGAGCTAGTACAATTTTCCACTCTTTAACAAAAAAATTACAAGGATCATTTATCGAAGATGGACCAGCGATAGCTAAAGTAAGCACAGTTGGAGCTGGAATGGCATATAAAGTTGGAACAGCTGGGAAAATATTTAGAGCACTTGCTAATAAAAATATTAATATTGAAATGATTGCTACAAGTGAAATAAGAACTTCTTGTATTGTTTTAGAAAAAGACTGCGACCAAGCAGTAAATGCCATTCATTCTTATTTCCAATTAGATAAATAAATAATTTAATTAACTATTTCTAGATAATTTTTGCCTGAGTTTCTTAATTCTATCTCTAAGATTTGCTGCCTCTTCAAAATTTAATTCTTTTGCTGCATCTTTCATTTTATTTTCTAACTTATCAATTAAACTCGGCATTTCATCCAGTAGACATTGATTATCTTTAGCATTTAAAATTTCGTCTGTTTTATTACTCACAATATTTATCATATCTTTAGAGAATCCTCCAGTATCTAATTTTCTAGAAAGCTCTAAAAAAGATAATATTGAATTTTCTATTTTCTTACCTGCAGGTTTTGGAGTAATACCATTCATCTGATTATATTTTTCTTGGATTGTTCTTCTTCTATCAGTTTCAGATATCGCTCTTTTCATTGATTGGGTAAAGTTGTCTGCATAAAGCAAAGCAACTCCTTCAACATGTCTTGCCGCTCTTCCAATAGTTTGAATTAACGATCGCTCTGCTCTCAAAAAACCTTCTTTATCTGCATCTAAAATAGCAACTAAAGAAACCTCAGGCAGATCAAGTCCTTCCCTTAGCAAATTTACTCCCACTAGTACATCATATTCGCCCAATCTAAGATCTTGAATAATCTCTATCCTTTCAATCGAATGAATTTCAGAATGCAAATATCTCACTCTAACTTTATTATCCGATAAAAAATCTGTAAGATCTTCTGCCATCCTTTTTGTAAGAGTAGTAACAAGTACTCTTTGATTCTTTTTAGCTCTAACTCTTATCTCTGATAAAAGATCATCTATTTGTCCATCACTAGGCCTTACATCAATGATGGGATCTAAAACGCCTGTCGGTCTAATTACTTGTTCAATAAACTTACCTTCGCATTGATCCAACTCCCATTGACCAGGAGTGGCACTAATAAACAATGTTTGTCTGGATTTTTCCCAAAATTCTTCACACTTTAAAGGTCTATTATCTGCAGCACTAGGCAACCGAAAACCATGATCTATTAATACCTTTTTCCTAGCTTGATCTCCGTTATACATTGCATGTAATTGCGGGCACGTTACATGACTTTCATCCACTACTAATAACCAATCTTTTGGGAAATAATCTATTAAACATTCCGGCGGAGTTCCTTCTTCTCTACCAGCCAAATGACGTGCATAATTTTCAACACCATTACAGTATCCAACTTCTCTAAGCATTTCCAGATCATATTTTGTGCGTTGTTCTAAACGCTGCGCCTCCAACAACTTTCCTTCATAGGCAAATTTATCGAGTTGTTCTTTTAATTCACTTCTTATAGCACTAATTGCAGCATCTAGCCTCTCTTTTGGAGTGACAAAATGCTTTGCTGGGTAAACACTCACTTGATCAAGACTCTCAAGAATCTCTCCAGTTAAGGGATCAACAAATCTAATAGCCTCAATCTCATCTCCAAATAATTCAATTCTTATCAATCTATCTTCATAAGCTGGTCCAATTTCTAATACATCTCCCTTAATTCTAAATCTGCCTCTAGTTATTTCTACATCGTTTCTTGTATATTGATTATCCACAAGTGCTCTTAGAGAAGAACGTAAATCTATAGATTCACCAACAGCAAATTTAACAGCAGCTTTTAAATATTCACTTGGTATTCCTAAACCATAGATACAGCTAATTGATGCAACAACAATAACATCTTTCCTCTCAAATAATGATCTAGTAGCCGAATGCCTAAGCATATCAATTTCTTCATTTATTGAAGCAGTTTTTGCAATATATGTATCACTTACAGGAACATAAGCTTCAGGCTGATAATAATCATAGTAAGAAATAAAGTATTCAACAGCATTTTTAGGAAAAAATTGCCTTAACTCATTACATAATTGAGCTGCTAAAGTTTTATTATGAGCGAGAATAAGTGCTGGTCTTCCAGTTTGCTCGATTACATTAGCAATAGTGAAAGTTTTTCCAGTTCCAGTGGCACCCAAAAGAGTCTGAAACTGTTTACCACTATTAACTCCTTGTACTAACTTTTTAATAGCTTTAGGTTGATCACCATTTGGTTCATAGGGTGCTTGAAGCTTATAGTGACTCATTTAGCTATTAGCTTGATATTTGTTTATATTAGGAAACTTTTTCTTTAATCATTGAATTTTTCAAAGATTCTTTTAGGCCTCTAACAACAGCTATCATTGATATTAAATCATCTAATTTATTAACTACAGATCCAACTCCAACTGCGGAAGCTCCACATGATACCGCCAAAGGACATGTTACCTCACTTAAGCCTGAAGCACTAATGATAGGAATATTAATAGATTGTTTCTCAAATTCCTTAAATATTGCATAAGTAGCAGCCAATGTAGGGACTGACTTTTCTAACAATCCTTGAATTCCTGAACTATATGGATTAGCGTTCTTACCTCCTTCAGTTTGAATAATATCAGCACCTTCAAAAACTAATTTTATTGCAAGATCAACTTGCTTATCAATAGGCAAAGTATGAGGAACTGTCACAGATAGAGGAATATTAGGTAAAAAATCTTTTGTTTCTTTTGTAAGATTTAAAATTTTCTCCTCCGAGAAAGTAATACCTTCATCATAAAAAGTATCGTAATTACCTATTTCTATTAAAGAAGCACCTGCCTTCACTGAATTTATAAATAATTTAGGATCTACGGAACTTACGCAAATTGGTAATGATGATATCTCAATCGCAGATTCAACTAATTCTGGTTTACAAGCTATATCAATTAAATCAGCTCCGCCAATAGAAGCTGCTTCTGAAATTTTCTTAACAGATTGGGGCTCAAAATTACTTAATCCTGAAATAACTTTGAGTAAAGATTTACTGCTTAGCTCTTCTTGAATTTTTTGTGGCAAAAGATTAATCAGACTCATAGACTTGATGAATTTATTACCTGATTGTGACATTGTTTTATTAAAACAGTGTATTTTTTAAAAAATATTATCTGAGTTAAACAATATGTCTAATAAAAATTCAACACAAAAAAATTGGACATCCTGGCACCACATCCTACAAAAGGAAATTTTAGGCAATAAAACATTAATTCCGGATGGAGCAAATCTATTAATAGCAGTTTCAGGAGGGCAAGATTCGATGGCTTTATTGAACCTAATCAATGATATGAAAAGGCAACATAATTGGGTTGTAAATGTTTGGCATGGAGATCATCAATGGCATGAAAAATCTGAAAAATATGCACTTGAATTAAAAAATTACTGTAGTAAAAAAAATATTACATTTTTTTTTGATCAAGGTAATAAAAAAACTATTTCTTCTGAAGAAAAAGCTCGAGATTGGAGATATAAGAAATTAAGTGAAAGGGCAAATCAATTATTTGTTGAGAACCAGAAAGAAATCGATATTTACTTATTAACTGGTCATACGAACACAGATAATGCAGAAACATTTTTATTAAATTTAGCTAGAGGAAGCAATTATGCAGGACTAAGCTATATCGACAAAAAACGATTACTTGAACATCACATTTATTTAATAAGACCATTATTAATATTCAGTAGAGAGGACACCAAGAAATTTTGCCAGCTTCAAGACATTCCTATTTGGGAAGACCCGACTAATCACGATCTAACAATTAAAAGGAATTTAGTTAGGGGGAAAATTATTCCTATTTTAGAAACTATGTATCCTGGTTGTTCCAAGAGGATAAATAGTTTTGCAGAAAAAATGAGCAATTATAAGAATGAGCAAAATGACCTCAGTAAGCTTGCCTACCTTTCTTGTGAAGATGCAATTGGTGTAAAGAGGAAATTATTAAATAGTTTATGCATTGAAGCAAGATGTACTATTTTAAATACTTTTCTAAAGAAGAATTGTACAAAACAATTAAGCTCAAAAAATTTAACTCATTTAGCTTCTTCGATTTTTGAGAAAAATAAAGGCACAATAGATTTACCAGATGGATTTGAGATTGTTTGGAATAAGGACTATATAAATCTAGAAAAAAACTAGTTTGATACTGCAGATCTCCTTCTTCTAGTCCTACCTGCAGGTCCCTCCTCTGTCTTAGCTACTGGAGTCTTAACAGAATCTTTTACAGATTGATTATTCTTTGTTTGATTTGTATTTCTAGCAGATGGATTATTTTTATAATTATTTTGATTGCGATTTACATTTTGATTATTAACATTTGGATAATGTTTATTTTTTGGATGCTGATTTTGCTCATTAACAATTTGAGGTTTATAAGCTCTGGTTCCGCTTGGTGCTGGTTGAGCTAAGCATAGAATTAATGGCTCTACTTGTAATTCTCTTCGCATTCTTCTAGTTAAACCATTTTCAATTTCTCTTTGGACCCCAATCCAATCAACTTCAACACTATTGGGACTGGTTTGTCTTGATAATTGTTTCCAGCGGTTTTCCAGTACCCAATTTATCTCCCTTTCGGTCCACATTGACATTTTCCTTGGATCAGCTGATATTACTACGCCTCTCAAACTTACTCTTGGTGGAGCTACCATATTACCATCTGTGCTAATAGGCGCTAAAACAGTAACTATTCCATCATCTGCTAACTGCTGTCTCTCTTTTAGAGCTCTTGCATCTACCACACAAGTCCTCGTATTATCCAACATTTCAATTCCAGACTTTACTGGATCTCCTTGAATCATTGAATCAGCTCTAAGCTCAATTGTATCTCCATTATCAAGGATGAGTATATTATTGGGATCTACGCCCATCGATTCAGCGGTTTTACCATGCAGAACTTGCATTCTATATTCGCCATGTACTGGAACAAAAAACTTTGGTTTAATTAACGCTAACATCAATCTTTGATCATCTCTACATCCATGACCTGAAACATGAATTCCATGTTCTTTACCATAAATAACATTAGCTCCCAATTTAATTAATCTATCAATACTGTGCACTACAGAAATTGTATTTCCGGGGATTGGGCTGGAAGAAAAAATAACTGTATCAGTAGTTTTAAGTTTAACGTGTGGATGTTCATCTCTTCCTATCCTACTTAATGCAGCCATTACCTCTCCTTGACTACCTGTCATTAAGAGTAAAGTTTCTCTATCCGGTAAATCTCTTATACTTTTAATTGGAAAAAAGAGATCATCAGGACATTTGATATAACCTAATTCACGACATTTACCAACAACATTCAGCATTGATCGTCCCATTAATCCAATTTTACGTCCATGCTTCATTGCTAATTGGATCACCATAGCAACTCTATGGGTTGAACTTGCAAAAGTGGTAAGCATCACTCTACCTTTGGCTTCAGATATTATTCGATCTAAATTTGGAAAAACAGAAATTTCCGAAGGAACAAAACCCTTTACTTCAGAATTTGTAGAGTCTGAGAGTAAACAAAGAACACCCTTCTCTCCATAAAATGCCATTCTTTCAATATCAGAATGTTTGTTATCAGGTGGCAGATGATCGAATTTAAAGTCTCCAGTAAAGAAAACAACACCTACTGGAGTAGTTAGAGCTAAAGAAAAACTGTCACCAATTGAGTGAGTATTACGTATAAATTCTAATGAAAAATGCTGGCCAAGTCTGACAACTTGCCTTGGTTCTATAGTCTGCGTTGTTGTCCTATCAGCCACTCCTGCTTCTTCCATTTTTCCTTTAAGCATTGAGATCGCTAAAGGTGGGCCATAAATCACAGGAATATTAAATTTCTTTAAATGATGAGAAATTCCACCAATATGGTCTTCGTGACCATGAGTTACTATCATTCCACGAAATCTATTTAAGTTAGCTTGCAAATAGGATGTATCAGGCATAACAACATTCACACCGTGCATACCATCACTTGGAAAAGCGAGTCCCCCATCTATTAAAATGATGTCATCTTGGTATTCAAAAACACATGTGTTTTTGCCTATTTCATGAAGACCCCCTAGTGGAATAATTTTTAAAGCAGGTTCGTTTGATCTTTTTGTTTGAGATAAGGTTTGATTATTATTTGATTTGATTTGATTTGAATTCATAATAAAAGTATTTTAACAAGCAAAAATTGTGGTTATTAAAGTCAAAGTAACTTTATTAAAGCGTTAAAAAAAGTATTTACAAAGACAGATTTTGAATTATCTGAAGTAAAATTTTTCTCTTTTCTTTAATAAGAGGCGTTAATGGATTCCTAGGAGAACCAACTTGCCAGCCTTTTAGTTCTAAAGCTGCTTTGATTGGAATTGGGTTTGTCGTTTCAAAGAGTGCCTTGAAAAGTGGTTGCAATTTTTCGTGAATATCAAGAGCAATAGATATTTCACCTTTTTGAAATGATTCAATCATAGTTTTTAGCTGCAACCCAACAATGTGACTCGCAACGCTTACTACACCAACAGCACCGACAGATAACATAGGAAGCAATAAAGAATCATCACCACTATATATTGAAAGTTTAGAGCCGCACGCTGCCCTTAACTCTGTAACTTCTTCTATTCTACCGCTTGCTGCTTTCATACTGAGAATATTTGGGAACTCCATAAGTTTATTTACAGTGGTGGGCAATAAATTGCAACCAGTTCTTCCAGGGATGTTATATAACATTAAAGGCAAATTACTAGCTGCATTAGCTATAGAACTAAAGTGTTTATAAAGACCTTCTTGAGGAGGCTTATTGTAGTAAGGGACAACAACTAAAGCTCCATCCGCACCAAATTCATAAGCTTTTTGGGTAGCTTCTATAGCCTCACTAGTACAGTTACTACCTGTACCAACAATCACTTTAGATCTTGACTTTAAAGAACCTTTTATTGCAACAAACAAATTATGTTGTTCAGTCCATGTAAGAGTTGGAGACTCTCCTGTGGTCCCACAAAGCACAATTCCATCAGAGCCATTTTCACAAAGGTAATTAGAAAGTTTAATAGCTACTTCATAATCAACCTCGCCATTTTCTTTAAATGGCGTAACCATAGCTGTCAAAATTCTTCCGAATAATGGATTAGAAAATTTAGTATTGTTGGGAATCATTTTTTTGCAATTAATAATTCAGCTATTTGAACAGCATTAAGTGCAGCTCCTTTCCTTATTTGATCTCCACATAACCATAATTCTAATCCATTAGGATTACTAATATCAGTTCTTATTCTGCCTACCGCAATATTATCTCTTCCCATCACATCATTTGGCATGGGGAACCTATTTTTTTCATAATCTTCTATTATTTCTAAACCTTTAGCTTTTTTCAATTGATCAATAGCATAAGAAGGTTTGATAATATCCTCAAATTCAATATTAACCGATTCAGAATGGGCTCTAAGAACTGGAACTCGAACGCATGTTGAAGAAAGTTTTAAATCAGTAATATTTAGTATTTTGCGCGTTTCATTTGTCATTTTCATCTCTTCTTCGCAGTAATTATTTGAAAGCATTGGTGAATTATGTAGAAAGAGATTAAAGGCTAAGGAATATGGTAAGACTTGACTTTCTTTCGGATCTCCCTGCAAATATTTCTTAGTTAAAAACTGTAATTCCTCCATTGCTAATTGCCCAGCTCCACTTACGGATTGATAAGTTGAAATGATTACTCTTTTAATCGGAGAAATTTTATTCAAAGGAGCTAAAACTAGCGCCAGTAATATTGTTGTGCAATTCGGATTAGCGATAACACCATTATGCTGTAAAGCTTCACAAGCATTTACTTCCGGAACAACAAGAGGAACATCATTTTCTAATCTGAATGCACTTGAATTATCAATTAGTAAAGCATTTTGATCTTTAATAGTAGATAACCATTGTTTTGAAATACTTCCACCTGCGGAAGCAAGAACTAAATCAACATTTAAAAACTCTTCTTTTGAAGCTTTTTTAGTAATAATTTCTTCTCCTTTCCATTTGACTATTTTTCCTTCTGACCGCTGAGATGAAAGCAAAACTAAATCTGAGATAGGAAAATCTCTTTCTTCAAGAATTTTAAGTAGTTCAGATCCAACAGCACCTGAAGAACCTAAAACAGCTACTTTTAATGGTCTATTTGGCAAAAAAGGAGAATTTCTCACTATGTAAATTTAAAAATTATGAAATTTAATATTTTTCTTACTGTATCAAAAAAGTTAACTTCAAGGAAATCACTTAATGTGGAATAATTAAGATTCTGCCTATTGTAATAATTTTAAAAACTCAAACATGATTAAAGAAGAATTAATAGTAAAAACAACCGCACTGCCACAAAGTAGAGTTGCACTTGAATTAGAAATACCATCTAATACATGCAAATCATGCGTAAATGAGACAATAAATTCAATTAGTCGTTCAGCCAAAATTCCTGGATTTAGGCTTGGCAAAATTCCAAAACAAGTATTAATACAACGAATCGGTATTACTCAACTACATGCCTCTGCCCTAGAAAAAATAATTGACAAATCTTGGAACCAGGCTTTAAAGATGGAATCAATAGAGCCACTAAGTGAACCAGAATTAGTTGATGGATTTGAATCAATACTAAAAATTTTTAATCCGGAAAAACCTTTAAAAATTACTCTACAAACTGATATTGCACCCGAATTAAAATTAAAAAAATCAAAAGGTCTATCAGTTGAGATTAAAAAAAGTAAGTTTGACCCCAAATCCGTAGATGAAGCTTTAGAAAAATCAAGAAATCAATTAGCAAATATTATTCCAGTCAATAATAGGCCTGCTAAATTAGGAGACATCGCGGTAGTTAGTTTCAAAGGTATTTACAAAGATTCCAAAAAAGAAATCGACGGGGGATCTAGTGATTCAATGGATCTTGAATTAGAAAAGAATAAAATGATTCCAGGCTTCGTTGAGGGAATTGTTGGTATGAAAATTGATGATAATAAAACTCTTACTCTCAGATTCCCTGAAGACTATTCTCATGAAGATTCCAGAGGTAAAGAAGCAATCTTTGAATTAAGTTTAAAAGATCTTAAAGAAAAAGAATTGCCTGAACTTAATGATGATTTTGCAAAACAATCTGGAAATAAAGATTCATTAAAAGAACTAAAAAAAGATATAGGAAAACAACTAAAAGAGAATTTTGATAATACTCAAAAAAATATAAAAGTTGAAGCTTTAATGGATGCACTATCCAAAGAGTTAGATGCCGAGATTCCAAAAGCAATGATTGATATTGAAGTTAGAAATAATATTGAACAAACAGCGCAAAGATTTGCTCAACAAGGCATGGATATTAAATCAACGTTTACTCCAGAATTAGTGAAATCTTTAGCTGAATCAACTCGTCCTCAAGCTGAAAAAAATGTTCAAAGAAATTTAGCTTTAAAAGCATTATCAGAAAGAGAAAAAATCACAGTCGAGGATGAAGAAATAGATCAGAAAATGAAGGAATATGAAGACGAAATTTCTAAATCACCAAAACAAATTGACATTCAGAAATTAAAAGATGTAGTTCGTAACGATCTCCTACAAGAAAAGTTAATCACTTGGCTTGAAGAAAATTCAGCAGTAAAAGAAATAAATGAAAAAGCAAAAAAATCACCCACAAAAACAACCACAAAATCAAATACAAAAAAAGGAGTTCAAACTAAAATTAAACCCAAGGTAAATAAACAAGAAAAAAATTAATTTATAAAAAATTTAACTAATCAGCAAAAAAACCCTTAAATTAGATAAAGAAAGAGACTAACTAAGTGTATTCTGAAAAAAAACATTTAATCCAAAGCTCAATAAACTCTAACGATGTTATTGATAACTCGAGATCTGCTGTTCCTACTGTAGTAGAACAATCTGGAAGAGGAGAAAGAGCATTTGATATTTATTCAAGATTATTAAGGGAAAGGATAATATTTTTAGGTACTGGGATTAATGATCAAGTATCAGATTCATTAGTTGCACAATTATTATTTCTAGAAGCAGAAGATCCTGACAAAGACATACAAATATATATTAATTCTCCCGGCGGTTCTGTTACTGCTGGATTAGCTATATACGATACGATGCATCAAATCTCTCCAGACGTTGTAACAATCTGTTTTGGTGTAGCTGCAAGTATGGGGGCATTCCTCCTTAGTGGGGGAGCGAAAGGAAAAAGGTTAGCTTTACCTAATTCGAGAATAATGATTCACCAGCCACTTGGAGGTGCTCAAGGCCAAGCAGTTGAAATTGAGATACAAGCAAAAGAAATACTATTTCTAAAAAAAACATTAAATTCTCTTTTAGCAGAACATACTAATCAATCTTTAGAAAAAATTAATGAAGATACTGAAAGAGACTATTTTCTATCACCTGCAGAAGCAGTTGAATATGGACTAATTGATAAAGTCATAAAAAATGACAAGTAAAAGGAATATTTTAAGAATATGATGACGAATCCAATTTTATAAGCAATCCTAATAAGTAAGGGATATTAAACCTTTTTTATTCTACACAAGCTTTAATAATCGATGGCTAAATTCGACGCCCATCTAAAATGTTCTTTTTGTGGTAAATCACAAGATCAAGTTAGAAAACTTATAGCTGGTCCAGGGGTTTACATTTGTGATGAATGCATAGACCTTTGTAATGAAATTCTTGATGAAGAATTAATTGATACTCAAGCAAAAATCAATAACTCACCGCAAGTAAAGAAAAAATTACCAACTAATAATTCTAATAAATCTATTCCTTTAGAATTAACTTCTATCCCAAAACCACTTGAAATTAAAACTTTTCTTGATAACCAAGTGGTAGGTCAAGAATCTGCAAAAAAAATACTATCAGTTGCTGTTTATAATCATTATAAAAGACTAGCTTGGAGATTAAAAGAAGAAAATAAAGACAATAATTCTAATGATTTACAAGCAACTAAACTACAAAAATCAAACATCTTACTAATTGGTCCAACTGGAAGTGGTAAAACGTTATTAGCACAAACTTTAGCTGAATTTCTTGATGTTCCTTTTGCAGTAGCTGATGCAACAAGTCTCACTGAAGCTGGATATGTTGGCGAAGATGTTGAAAATATCCTCTTGAGACTTCTACAAAAGTCAGAAATGAATGTGGATTTAGCTCAAAAGGGGATCATATACATTGATGAAATAGACAAGATCGCTAGAAAGAGTGAAAACCCATCAATTACAAGAGATGTATCTGGAGAAGGGGTTCAACAAGCATTATTAAAAATGCTTGAAGGAACAATTGCGAATGTTCCACCACAAGGAGGAAGAAAACACCCTAATCATGACTGTATTCAAATCGATACAAGCCAGATTTTATTTATATGTGGAGGTGCATTTATAGGTTTAGAGGATATTGTTCAAAAACGTTTAGGGAAAAATTCAATTGGATTTACTACCAACCCTGACGAAAGCAAAATAAATACAAGAAAAATAGTTGATTCCCGAGATGCTCTCAAGAATTTGGAACAAGATGATCTAGTCAAATATGGATTAATTCCAGAATTCATCGGAAGAATTCCTGTATGCGCAGTATTAGATCGTCTTACTAAAGAAACTCTTGAATCAATTCTGACAGAACCAAGAGACGCACTGGTAAAGCAATTTAAAACTTTATTAAGTATGGATAACGTTGAATTAAATTTCGAACCAGAATCTGTGGAAGCAATCGCTAATGAAGCTTTTAAAAGAAAAACGGGAGCTAGAGCTCTTAGATCAATAATTGAAGAATTAATGCTTGATTTAATGTATACACTTCCATCACAAGAAGAAGTTAGAGAGTTCACCATTACGAAAAAAATGGTAGACAAACTGTTCTTGTCGAAAATTGTTAAACTTCCAGCAGGATCTCAAAGGATTATTAAAGAATCTGCATAAAAATTAAGGTTATCGTTTTCCATAATTCAACTTTAATGATGTAATTAAAAATAATAAATGCTTAATATACATAAACCTTTTCATCAAAAATATAGGCCTCTTAACCTTGATGAGCTAGTTGGTCAAGAATTTATATCAATCACTCTTAAACAAGCATTAATATCTCAGAAAATTGCGCCTGCTTATCTCTTTAATGGACCTAGAGGGACAGGGAAGACTTCAAGTGCAAGAATATTTGCAAAATCACTAAATTGTCTATCATCTAAACAACCTACACCAAATCCATGTGGAAAATGCGAATTATGTGTACAAATTGGGGAAGGTAATGCCCTAGATATTATTGAAATTGATGCTGCATCTAATACTGGAGTTGAAAATATACGAGAAATAATTGATAGAGCAAGATTTGCCCCGACTCAAGCTAGATGGAAAGTATATGTTATCGATGAATGTCATATGCTTTCAACAGCTGCATCAAATGCTTTACTAAAAACTATTGAAGAACCTCCTGAAAGAGTTGTTTTTATTCTTGCAACAACAAATCCTGAAAGAGTCATAAATACCATTCAAAGTAGATGTCAGAAATTTGATTTTAAAAGAATCAGCTCAAATACTATTTTCCACAACCTTTCTGCAATAGCAAATAAAGAATCAATTAAATTTGAAGATCAAGCTCTTAAACTAATTGCAAAAAGATCGAACGGTGGAATGCGCGATGCGCAAAGTTTACTAGATCAATTAAGTCTTCTTCCTAATGGCGTAACTACTAAAAATGTTCAAAGCTTACTTGGAGAAGTATCCGAAAATGATTTGACTGATTTAATCAATGCATTAATTAATAATGAGCCTGAGTCGTTATTAATTAGTTGTAATAACTTATATGATGCAGGAAATGAACCAAATGAGATATTAGTTGGATTATTAAATATTACTAGAGACCTTTTACTTAAAACTTTAAATAATAATTATTCAGAGATATACTATACTTCAATTGAATTTCACAATGAATTAAATAAATTTTCTTCCAACATTAGTAAGAACAGAATTATTGACTGGCATAACAAGCTTAAGAATGTTGATTATCAAATAAAAACAAGCGATAATCCGAGATTATGGTTGGAAATACACTTAACAAGTCTTCTTGAAGAAAATATCAATAAAACAATAATTAATAAGAAAGAATTAATTAATAAACAAGTTATCTCAGAAGATAATAGAAACCAACATGAATCAGGAGATTTTAATAAGAAAGAATTAATTAATAATCAGGATATTAACCAAAATTCTAAAAATGATAATCAAACTGATTATTTAAAAGAAAAGTGGGAGCTAATTCTTTCTAAATTAGAATTGCCATCAACAAAAATGCTACTTTCTCAGCAAGCAGAACTTGCCAGTATTGATTCGAATGAAGTTTTAATAGCATTATCTCCCAACTGGGAAAATATGATCAAAAGTCGAAAAGTAATAATTGAAAATGCTATAAAAAAAGTATTTGGGGATAAAGTAAAACTTAACTTTTCTAGCAAAAAAATTAATATTACTAAGACTGCAAAATTACAAGAGAAAGAAATTAAGAAATTAAATGACAATAAGGAAAAGCAAAGCACTGGTTTTCAAAATTCACCCTCCCCAACTAATAAACCTAAAACAGAATTCTATGATAATAGTTCCAAGAATTTAGCAAATTTTTTTAACGGAGAAATTATTGATTTAGATGAATAACTTAAACACCCGTATGAAGTGTTTTCTTCCAGAGAATCTTTTTAGGAAAAATAGACATTTTTATTGTTACCCATGGTATAACTAAAAACCAATGAGATAGATATACAAGAGAAACTAACATCATCATCAAATTTAGATTTTGTAAAACTGGACCTTCACTCTTGCATGAAGAGCCATACCAAACTGCAATTCCAGACAAAGTAAATGCTGTTATGGAGATTGGCCAATAGCTGGGTGATTCCGTTAGAGCAATACTTAAAATCAAATCAATCAAAGAAATAATAGGCAAGGCATATTGCAAGATAAAGAAAAAGGTTAAATCAAACTTTTGAATAAGTTCAATTTTTTTTGAAAATAATTGATCGCCATAATCAAAAAATCTTTGCAAACCTCCTTCAGCCCATCTTTGTCTCTGTGAAAATAAAGCAGATATATTTTCAACTGCTTCTTCCATAACAGGAGGATCCCAGAGAATCCCAATTTTTGATTTAGAAAGTAAAAGCCTAAGGCTTAAATCCAAGTCATCAGTAACTGTATCTTCATTAAACGAACCACATTTAAGTAAAACTTCTTTATTAATTAATTGACCATTACCTCTCAATTCAGATACTCCCGCAACAGATAATCTCCCATATTGAAAAATTGCATCCATTGCCATTTCCATAGATTGACAAGTGGTTAAAAAATTCTTACTTACATTTATGACGGATTTTCTTAATTGCACTGCTGACCAAGATCCCTCATAAACGAAACGAAATAGTCTTGGTAGAGTGTCATTCTTTAATTGAGCATCAGCATCTAATATTAATAACCATTCTCCGTGTGTAAACTTTAAAGCATAATTTAATGCTCCTGATTTACCACCTCCAGCATTTGCAGATCTAGTAATAATTTTTAATTTATCAAACTCTTTAGATAACCTTTCCAAAATTAAAGGTGTCTTATCAGAACTACCATCATCAATGATATAAATATTTAATTTATTAATTGGGTAATCTAAATTAAATAATCTCTCAACTAATCTTTCAATAACATTTTCTTCATCTCTGGCAGCAACTAAAATATCGAGAGCAGGTAACTTATCATCACTAATTATCTTTTCGTTACTTTGTGAAAAAACACTTCTTTTTATATTTTTTGAAATTACATTTAATCCATAACAAGCAACTAAAAAAGAAATCGTTATTGTAAAAAATAGAAAATGTTTGAATTGAAAGATATGAGGAATAGTACTTACTAATAAACAAACAGCAAGAAATAAAAATGATTTTAATCTTCGATTTTTATAAAAACCGTTACTCATAAATGCTAATTTATAATTTTCATTTTAATTATTGAGACGATATCTCAATTGTTTTAATTTTTGTTCCCTTATAGTAATGATTCAATATTTGTTCATAAGTAAAGCCTAATTCAGCCATTTCTATCGCTCCTGATTGAGATAAACCTACACCATGACCGAAGCCACCTCCTTTAAAAAGCCAAAGATTATCATTTAATTTATTAATAGTAAATAAATTACTCGGCAAAAAACTCAATATTCGACGAATATCATCTTTTACAAGAACTATTGGTTTCTTTAAATTTTTTAGCTTAATTTCTAATTTTATTACTCTTCCACTGAAGCCTCTATCAATAATATTTAGATCAACCAAATCTGATTTCTCCTTAATTAATTGATTATTTAATAGATTATTTTGTATCGTCTCATTAGAGAGTATTTTCTCCCACCGAAAAAGAGAATGCTTTCTACCATAAACTTTTTCATCTGCAAACTCAAGAAATTTATTTAATTCATCCCCACTTTTAATTGGAAGTCTAAAAGCTTTTTTTAAAGCATTTGAACCATCAATCATTGAATTAAGATAACGATAATCTTTTATTTGCCAAGATTCACTTGCACTAGCTGATATGCCTCCATTAGATCCGTGATAAAAGGAATTAATTGGTTTCTTTTTATAAGTGATTATTAAATTTGAAGTATCTTCTATCGCTTTATGTACATTTTTATATTCAATCAAAGGAGGTTTATAAACTTGGCATTGAGTAGTTATACACAAATGATATTGATCAATTTTAAATCTATAGGAATTATAAAGTGCCCAAGTTCTCGCAATTACTGCTTGTGCTTTCAATGCCTCTAAAGGTGAATTAGAGCCAATTTCATGTGGCAGAACACCTTTTAAGTAATCATCAAATTTGATTTTCTGGATCAACGTCCAAGTTCCATATGAATCTTTAGCTAAATAAAACTTTTTACCAAAATTAATATCATTAATACTTATCTCTTGAGATGAAGATATATATATCGGACCTTGGAGTTCATGTTGCGAATATTCAGTAACAAGGAAAGGGATAATTTTTGACTTGTAGGATTTTTTAAACAGTCTATAGTTTAGGTTTTTGTCAGGAAGGTTTTTGCCAACTGGAATCCAAACTTCCCAATTGTTTGGAAAGGCAACTAGAGCTTGATAACCTTTTTCTTGTAATTTTTCAGCTTGCTTTTGTGCCGATTCATAGCTTGCAAATGGACCAAATACTAGTCTTTCAACATTGAAAGGGGTTATCAAGTTTTTTTTCTTCAAAACAATATTTATTTTTTTGGATTTGTGTTTTACACCATTAGTAGAATGGAGTTTTAAAAAATCATTTTTTGTAGTAAAAGTAATATTATTTTTTTTTGGAAAGTTATCACTCCTAGCTCCTAAGTATTGTTTTAATCCAATTAAAAAATTACCTTTTTTTAATTCTTGAGTAAGATTTATTTTTGAAGATTCATCTGCAAAGCCACTTAATGTCAGTATTGGAGAAATTGAGCAAAATAACCAACATCCATAAATGAGCAACTTTAAGTTCAATTTGCGCAGCATAAGTTCGACATTACCTTTTCAATTCAAAACTTTAATTTGCACCAATGCATATAAAGGTTTAGATTATCTAGATTAAACATTATCAAGGGAAATGTCTAAACTTAAAACTCGTAAATCAGCAGCTAAAAGATTTAAAGCTACTGCTACGGGTAAATTTACTAGAAGAAGAGCTTTCCATAATCATTTATTAGATCACAAAAGCTCAAAATTGAAGAGACATCTTAAAACAAAAGCTGTTGTTGATGAAAGAGATGCTGATAATGTAAAATTAATGATTCCTTACGCTTAAGAGCATTCAAATTACTTTTAAAATAAATTTATGGCACGCGTTAAAAGAGGCAACATAGCCAGGAAAAGAAGAAACAAAATCTTAAACCTTGCTAAAGGTTTCAGAGGAGGAAACAAAAATCTTTTTAGAACAGCAAATCAAAGAGTAATGAAAGCTCTCTGCAACGCTTATAGAGATAGAAGAAGAAGAAAAAGAGATTTCAGAAGACTTTGGATCTCAAGAATAAATGCCTCGGCAAGAATTAATGGCACAAATTACAGCAAATTAATTAATGGGATGAAGAACTCTGACATAATTATCAATAGAAAAATGCTTGCACAATTAGCTTTAAGCGATCCACAATGTTTTGAAAAAATAGTTTCTACGGTAAGCAATTAAATTAAAAAAATAAAATTGTTCAAAATATCTTATAAGTAATGGAAATATCTTCCTTTCAATCCTATTTGATCATCCTTTTTGTAGTACTTATAATAATCTCTATTTTTGTATTTCGACAATTTCTTAGGACAAGAAAGGAAGAATTAAATTTAGTAAAATTTGAGCAAAAAGGCCTTAATTCACTAACAAAAGCTTCTGAATTATATGAATTTGGCTCTATCCAAATTAAAAAAAGGTTATATGCAGAGGCCTCTAAGACTTTTCTAAAAGCTGTTGAATCTTATGATAATGAACCAGTCGAAGCAAAAGCTATTATTGAAAATGCTCTCGGTTTTTCTTATGCAGCACAAAATGAGTTTAAAAAAGCAATCAAGCATTATAACTCAGCTATAAAATCACTCCCTGAATATACAGTCGCTTTAAATAATCTGGCATCCGCACAACAACGACTGCTGGAATATGATTTGGCATATGCAACTTATAAGAAAGTTTTAGTAATAGATCCAAATAACAAAACAGCAATTAAAAAGAGCAAAGAACTTAAAAAAAGAAATAATTACACACCTTTCAAAGGAATAAAAGATAAAGGATTTTAAAATGAAAGAAGATTCATCTTTACAAATTGGAGGTAAAAGCTTCTCAAGTAGGTTGATGGTTGGTACAGGAAAATATACGTCTTCAGAAGTAATGATAGAGAGTTTAGCTAATACTGAATCTGAAATAGTCACTGTCGCAGTTAGAAGAATTCAAAATAATCAAAATGGAGAAAATTTACTGGAAAAAATTGACTGGAAAAAATTCTGGATGCTTCCTAATACTGCTGGTTGTACCAATTCAGACGAAGCAATAAGAATAGCAATTTTAGGAAGAGAACTTGCCAAATTATCAGGTCAAGAAGAAAATAATTTCGTCAAATTAGAAGTTATTCCTGACAAAAAATATTTATTACCTGATCCTATTGAAACCCTTAAAGCAGCTGAAATATTGATAAATAAAGATTTTATTGTTCTTCCATATATAAATGCTGATCCAATATTAGCTAAAAAGTTAGAGGAGATAGGTTGTTCGACTGTGATGCCATTAGGATCACCTATTGGCTCTGGTCAAGGCCTTTTAAATTTATCTAATATATCCATAATTATTGAAAATTCTAATATTCCAGTCATAATTGATGCCGGCATAGGTGTACCTAGTGAAGCTTCTCAGGCTATGGAACTTGGAGCAGATGGAGTTTTAATCAATAGTGCTATCGCATTAGCTAAAAACCCGTTAAAAATGGCTAAAGCGATGAATTATGGTGTAAAAGCAGGAAGAGACGCTTTTTTAGCTGGAAGAATTGAAAAGCAGAAGTTAGCAAACGCTAGTTCACCTGAAAAAAATATCTCAATAAAGTAATTTGATTCTTTTAAAATTATTTTAATATTAAAAAAATTGCAAGAATAGCCAATTTATTAATTAAAGAGAAAAGATTTGAAACTTTTTACAATCTTTTTTCGCATTTTGGAAGCACTCTGTAGTAATTTAATAAATATAAAATGACATTTTAATTCTGGAGTTTTGAGTGAAAGTAATTGTTCTTGGCGGAGATGGTTTTTGCGGTTGGCCTTGTGCGGTGAATTTAGCAGAACAAAATCATGAAGTAACTATAGTTGACAACCTAAGTCGCAGAAAAATAGATATTGATCTTGAAGTGGAATCGTTAACCCCAATTTCTTCAATAAATGAAAGACTTTCTGCATGGGAAGAGACTGGTGGAAAACCAATAAAATTTATTAATATTGATCTTTCGAAACAATATCAAAAATTACTAAATTTACTTATTGAGGAAAAACCTGATTCAATTGTACATTTTGCTGAACAAAGGGCTGCACCTTACTCAATGAAATCAAGTTTTACCAAAAGATATACAGTTGATAATAATGTGAATGGTACTCATAATTTACTTGCTGCAATTGTAGAAAGTAATTTAGATATTCATATTGTTCATTTAGGAACCATGGGAGTATATGGATATGGATCACATAGAGGCGCAACAATTCCTGAAGGTTATTTAAAAGTTGAAGTACCTCAACCAGATGGAAGTCGTTTTGAAGAAGAAATTCTTCATCCCGCCAGTCCTGGAAGCGTTTATCATATGACAAAGACATTAGATCAATTATTATTTCTTTATTACAACAAAAACGACTTGATTAGAATCACAGATTTACATCAAGGCATTGTTTGGGGCACAAATACAGAAACAACATTAAAAGATCCAAGATTGACAAATCGATTCGATTACGACGGCGATTACGGTACAGTTCTTAATAGATTCCTCATGCAAGCAGCGATCGGATATCCCCTTACTGTTCATGGGACAGGAGGACAGACAAGAGCTTTTATACATATTAAAGATTCAGTAAAATGCGTCCAACTAGCTCTAGAAAATCCTCCAAAATCTGGCGAACGAGTAAAAATTTTCAATCAAATGACAGAAAGTCATCAGGTTGGAGAATTAGCTAAAAAAGTTGCTTCTCTTACTGGAGCCGAAATCAATTATTTACCAAATCCTCGAAATGAAGCTGTCGAAAATGATTTAATAGTTGATAATAAATGTTTCATAGAATTGGGGCTTAATCCCACCACTCTTGATAATGGCTTATTAGAAGAAGTTGTTGAAGTAGCTAAAAAATACTCTATGAGATGTGATAAAAAAAGAATTCCTTGTATTTCAACTTGGACGAAAAAACAGGCTAAAGCAATAAAAACTAATTAAAAATAGTTTTAATACATAACTTAAAAAAGTGAAAATAGCATTCTTTACTGAAACTTTTCTACCTAAAGTTGACGGAATAGTAACAAGACTAACTAAGACCATCGAATTTTTAACAAAAAATGGTGATGAAGTTATAGTATTTTGTCCTGAGGGATGTCCTGATTCTTATAAAGGAGCAACAATAGTAGGAGTTGCTGCAATGCCTCTACCTTTATATCCTGAATTAAAATTAGGCTTACCTGGCCCTGCAGTCTCTGATAAGTTAGCAGAATTCAAGCCAGACTTAGTACATGTAGTTAATCCCGCTGTACTTGGACTTGGAGGCATATGGCTAGCAAAAACAAATAATATTCCTCTAATTGCAAGTTACCATACACATCTTCCTAAATATCTTGAACACTACGGAATGGGAATGTTAGAACCCCTTTTATGGGAGTTGTTAAAAGCAGCTCATAATCAAGCCTTATTAAATCTTTGTACCTCAACTGCAATGGTTAATGAACTCGAAGATAAAGGAATACAGAGGACTGCTTTATGGCAAAGGGGTGTCGACACTGAAAACTTCAGACCAGAATTGCGAAGCGAAAAAATGAGAGAAAAATTATTTGGAAAATATCAAAATACGGATTCACTTTTGATTTATGTAGGTAGATTATCAGCAGAAAAGCAAATTGAAAGAATTAAACCTGTATTAGATAATATACCCGGAGCATGTCTCGCTCTAGTGGGAGATGGTCCCTACAGAGGGCAGTTGGAAAAAATTTTTGAAAACACAAAAACAAATTTCATAGGTTATTTATCTGGTGAAGAGCTAGCCAGTGCATACGCATCCGGAGATATATTCTTATTCCCATCAAGCACAGAAACTCTCGGGTTAGTATTGTTAGAAGCAATGGCTGCAGGATGCCCAGTAATAGGGGCTAATAAAGGTGGTATC
>QCSC01000014.1 GCA_003211655.1 Prochlorococcus sp. AG-469-F22
GAAGAAAAGGATCAGAAGATTACTCAAAATGGGAGAATTTATTTAGACAAACTTTTTTATAAAATTTGGAAATTTCAAATTACTTGCAAATTAAAAAACAATTACCTCTTAATGTAAATTTACTTGCTGTTAGTAAGGGGTTTAGTATTAAAGAAATCAAAATTATAAACAATCTAGGTCAAAACGATTTTGGGGAAAGTAGATTTCAAGAAGCTATTGAGAAGAAACTCTTATTAGATGATTTAAAAAATATAAAATGGCATTTTATTGGAAGAGTGCAGACTAATAAAATAAGAAAAATAGTACAAAATTTTGAATATATTCATTCTGTAGACTCATATGAAAAATTATTAAAGATTTCTAATGTTTCATTTGAAGAAAAGAGAAATCCAATAGTAATGTTGCAAGTTAAATTAAGTGATGATCCAAATAAAGGAGGATTTAATCCTAAAGTATTGTTAGAAAAATGGGACCAGATTAAGGGATTTAAAAGTATCAAAATTAAAGGCCTAATGACTATCAACCCAAAGGGTTTGAGTTCAATAGAGAATATTAAACTATTTAAAAAATGCCGGTTCCTTGCAGATTCACTTGAACTTAAGGATTGTTCAATGGGGATGTCAGGAGACTGGGAGGAAGCTGTTAAAGCAGGCTCTACTTGGTTGCGATTAGGCTCAACAATTTTTGGTAATAGAATATATTAGTGGTTAATTAATTATATTTTATAAAAATCTTGCTTTTAAACTTGCAGTAAACTATAAGTAACGTTATTTAAGTATAGGTAGTTTATTCATTAATAAAAGATGGATATATTACTAAAGGTTTTTTGACCTTAGTTATCAATTTCAAGAGGATTTAAAAGGTGTCACTTATTTCTCGATTAAAGGCAGTTGTTGCAGGGGATGATTATCTGGATGATGATTTTGATGAGTTGGATTATGCATCAGAGGATGAATTTAATGGAAATAATGATTTTAAACAAAATCAAAAAAACTCGAATGCACTTTCAAATTCAAATCCATTTGAATTTATGAATAATAATAGGACATCAAATGTGGTCGGAATGCCTGGCATCGCTAATTCATCTTCTGAGGTAAGCTTGATGGAGCCTAGAAGTTTTGATGAAATGCCTCAAGCAATACAGGCATTAAGAGAAAGAAAGACTGTAATTCTAAATTTGACTATGATGGATCCTGACCAAGCACAAAGAGCAGTTGATTTTGTTGCAGGAGGTACATATGCAATAGATGGTCATCAAGAAAGAGTTGGGGAAAGCATTTTTCTTTTTGCTCCTAGTTGTGTAAATGTAACTAGTTCTTTCCCAGAGGAAGCTTCTCCTTCTAATGTTTCAAGCAAAAAGACATCTCAATATAATTTTGAAACTAACACAACTCCAGAGCCAGCTTGGGGAGAATCTAAATTATCGGCTTACAATTAACTAATCTGTGACTAGTAAAATCGCAGTCATTGGGTTTGGAAATATTGCAAAAGCTATTATAACTCCTCTATTTGATAAAAAGTTACTAAATCCAAAGGATGTTTATTGTTTAGTAAATACAAAAAAAAGTTTAGAAAATATTAGAAAAAACTATAAATATGATATTAATATTTTACAGGCAAACTCCAAAGGTTCGGAAATTATATGGGATTGCAAAGTTAAACTTCTCTCTGTAAAGCCTCAGCAACTTAAAAATATAATTGAATTAGAAAAAAATAAAAATAATAATTTATTGGTTTCTATTTTAGCTGGTGTATCTTTAGAAAAACTTATTAAAAAATTTCCAAATCATAAATGCGTTAGGGTAGTAACTAATATTCCAATAACAATTGGTAAAGGTTTAACTGGAATTTCCTGGGGAGATGAAATAACAAAAGATCAAAAGCAATTTATTAAAAGATTATTTGAAAACTCTAGTAAAATTTATGATTTTCCTGAAGATTTACTCGATATTTTTTTATCAGTAACATCTTCGGGACCAGCTATAATTGCCTTGATTATTGAAGCTTTAAGTGACGGAGGTTTAAGCGGCGGATTGCAAAAAAAACTTTCTGAAGAACTTGTTGTGGAGATGATTTTAGGCACTGTTAGTTTAATAAAAGAAACTAATTTAACAACTGCTGAGCTTAAGAATATGGTAACTTCTCCTGGGGGTACCACCATATCAGCACTAAGGGTTTTAGAGAATAGGAGTTTAAGGTCTGCTCTAATAGAAGCAATAGTTTCTGCAAGTAATCGTAGTAAAGAATTTCATTAAGGGTTAGATATTTTTATAGTATTTAAGTAAAGTTTTTCCAGAGCTTTAATATTTTTTTTTATTGTATATCTTTCAATTACTCTTTCACGTCCTTTTTCCCCTAGAGCCTTTGTGAATGAAGGATGATCTACCAAAATTGGAATTATAGTTTTTAATTGAGTGACAACATTTTCAGTAGAGATCACAATGCCTGCTCCATTATCTAAAACCTCACCATCAGCTCCAGCATCAGTTGCTACACAAGCCGTACCAGTGGACATTGCCTCTAAGAGTGATAAGGATAGTCCCTCTATTAAACTTGGTAAAAAAAATACCTCTGCGATTTGCATAATTGCTACTCTGGTTTCTAAATCAGTTTCTGATCCCCACCAAATTAATTTATCTTTTCCTAGGTTAGAAAAACTATTTTCCAGTGTAGGCTTCATTGGTCCGTCTCCAACAATTACTAGTTTGCAATTATTAGTTTTTGTTTGACGCCAGGATTTTAAAAGAGCCTCAATATTTTTTTCATTAGCAATCCTTCCCATATATATAAATATTCTTCCATCCCCTAGTTTACTTTTAACTAAATTATATTTTTTACTTTTTACTTTCACAGGTTGCCAAATACTTTCATCAACTCCATTTGGAATAATTATTTGCTTTTCTTTACTAACGCCTAGGTTCTCTAAAAGTGTTTTTTGAGGTTCTGAAAAAACAATTATTTTATGAAATTTAGCGAGAGAGGGCGCATAAAGTTGATAAGTTAGTTGTTGAGTACTTGCAGTTAAGTTCCTATTACTTTTATCAAATGCGGGATGAAATGTCCCTACAAGTGGGAGGTTTATTTGTTTGCAAAGTTCAGGCAATCTAAAGTCGAGAGGAGATAAAGTTAGACTTGCATGAACTATATCTGGCTTTAATCTCTCTAATGAATGTCGTAGTTCTTTTTCTGCTCTTGGAGAAGGGATCGTATAAACTTGTGATTTAATTAAGTAAGGAAGACTGACTTCTGGATCGTTGGCTAACAATAAGGGTTTAGATTCGTTTGTATTAGTGGGATTATCAAAATGTATAAAACTTACTTTATGACCTCTCACTTTTAATTGTTCAGTAGTTAAATTTCCATAACTTACATTTCCACAAAAGGGAGATTTTTTACCTAACCAGGCAACATGAACCACATCAAATTAATCAACTATTTATAAAGTTAACAGTCAAAGTTACAATCATCGAGATCTTTTAATTTAATAACAATTTAACCCTCAATTATCTATAAAATTCTCTTAACATTTTTAGTGATGATAATTCTTTTTCTAATTGAGCAGAGATCCAATTTTCAACAATTGATAATATTTTAAGCCAAACGTTTTTAGGTCCTAATAATTCTCCATTTGATTTGATTGGTAATTCTGCAAAAAGAAGTCTTTGTAAAAGAGCAATTTCAGAAGCATTCACTTTTAAAAGACTCTCTACATCTTCTACTGTAGAAAATCCCTCATTTGGTAAATAGGAACATTGCCAATCCCAGTTACCTAATGGTGGGATGATAGGCTCGCCCGTTTTGCAGCAAAAATTCACAGGAATATTTATCCCTCCAATTGCTAATAAATGAATTAAAGATTGAATACTCATTGAAAGCATTTTGAAGTCCACTTCACTTTCAAGGTTATATTCATAAATTCGATCTAAATGAATAAGTACGCTAGATAAGTAATCTTTTTGCTTGTCGTTGTTTCCAACTAATAAAAAGGTTAATTCAGTTATTGCTTGAGCTGCAGCAAGACATTCAATATTTTTTCCCAATCCGTTGTAGCTTTTGAGTATTTTAATCTGACGAACAGACTTAAGACTTCTTTTTCCAAAGATCTGAAAACTTAAATATGTTAATGGAGTAGCTGCAGCAAGACTACTTTTTGGACGCCTGGCGCCTGGAGCTGCAAGCCTAATAATACCTTGTTCATCTGTTAAAACAGTTATTAATCTTCCACTCTCACCTAGTGGACTAGCTTTAATACAGAGACCTTTTAATCTACTTTCACCTGACATTTAAATAAGTCTAATTTCTTTAAAAATCTCATTAAAATTTGAAGTTCCAATACAATCTATACCTGAATCAAATAAATCAACAACTTGTGATAGTGTTTTTATGCTTCCTACCACTTTAATAGAATTCTGGTTGCCAATAAATTTTAATATTTCAACTATATCAACTTTAGAAATAGCAGGTCCAAAACCATCTCCAAATTGAAAATTTGTTATTCCTAATTCAAGAGAAATTTCTATGGCTTTTTCAAAAAGTTCTTTATCTAATTTTGTTTTGTTTACGATTATAGTAACTGGTAATTCTGAGGCGTTAATACTCTCAATTTCACTAGCAAAACTATTTAAATCATTTTTAGATAGTTTTAGAAAATTGGGGGTATATTCTATTCCTCTTGCACCATTATCTTTTGCATAGCAAACAAATTCATCAATAAAATCAACTGGTAAATCAGCAAATGGATAAGAAATCAGAGTATTTATATTTACTTTATAATTGTTTAATGCTTCTTTTATAGGACTTAAAAAATTAAGAGATGTAGAAACATTTCTAATATTATATTTTTGAATTAAATCGCAGTTTGTTTTTAATTCTTCCAAAGATAAATAAGGATTAATGATTATTGCATGTATCTTTTCATTTAATTCATAATCGATATTAAACATTTTGAGTATTATTTAGACTGGATTAATCCATAGCCACCATGATTCCTTTTATAAATAACTTGTAGTTCATTATTTACTTTATTTCTAAATACATAAAAATCATGATCAATAAAATCCAATTGTTTTCTAGCCTCGTCCAAAGAGATCGGAATCATTTCAAAATATTTATTTTTAATAGATGGTTCAGGTAATCTTGCCTCTCTTCCTTCGTTGAATATATCTTTATCTAAAGAATCTGATTCTTCAATTGCATTGGAATAAGAATTTTTATTCTTTACAAGATTATTATGTAATTTTTTGTTATGCCTTTCTTTATATTTCCGTAGTTTTCTACATAGTTTATTTGAAACCAAATCAATACTTGAATATAGATTCTCTGTTTTTTCTTCAGCTCTGATAATAGTTCCATTAGCAAAAATTGTAACTTCAGCTGTTTGGAATGAAACTCTTGGATTCTTTTCGATTGAAAGGTGTATATCTACTTCTTTAACGATATCCTTATAGTGATGCGTTGCTTTTTCTATTTTTGCCTCTGTATATTCCTTTAATGCCCCAGTAAGTTCAAGATTCTTTCCATGGATTAAAATTTTCATAATAAATCTAAAAATATTTTCATACTTCCTAAATCTACATAACTATGATTAATAGAACATCAATAATTAAACAACCTGATAAAATTTCATTTTTTTATGATGTATATCAATTACAAAAAAAATATCAAGACTCATTAATATCAGGTAAATCAAATATGAATTTTATTTGGTTAGGCGAGCATCAACTTTGTTACACAGTCGGAAGAGGTTCGAATATGGATAACTTGCTTTTCTCAGCAGATGAACAAGATGTATTTAAAATTGACAGAGGTGGTGAGGTTACATGCCATATGCCAGGACAGTTAGTTACTTATTTAGTTTTAGATCTTAGTAATTTTAATAAAGATTTAAATTGGTATTTAAGAAAAATTGAAAAAATAATTATTAAAACTCTAAGAAGTTTTAATATTGATTGCTCCGCTAAAGATGGATTTACAGGTGTGTGGATAGGAGAAAGGAAAATTGCTTCAATCGGTATTGGATGCAAAAGGTGGGTAACAATCCATGGCTTCTCAATAAACGTTAACTGCAAATTAGAAAACTTTGATAAGATTGTTCCTTGCGGTATTGAGGGCTGCCGAATGGTAAATATGTCTGATTACAATAAAAATGTAGAGATAAAAGAAGTTAAGAAAATTGTTAAAAAAATCATTCATGAAGAGTTTAAGTTTAATTTTGTATAAGAATAGAAACTAAAAAGATTTGGAAAGTTTATCAATATGAATGAGTTAGCATATTGGCCCGCACTAAAATCTCTTACAAAAAATAAAAAATTTACAAGTAAAAGAAAAGATATAAACAATCTTGATCATGTTGATCAAATTTGGGAATACTTAAAATTTAAATGTGGAGATACAATAGCCATTAATGATTTGAGAGGAAAAAATAAAGAAAAATTTTCCTATTCTGAGTTAGCTAATTTAATCACTAAAGTCTCTAAATCTTTTAAAAATTATGGAATAGTAAAGGGTGATGTTGTCACATTAATCTCTGAAAACTCCCCAAGATGGTTAATAGTTGATCAAGGATTGATGCGAATAGGAGCTATTAATGCTGTAAGGGGCATTAATTCACCTTCAGTAGAATTAGAATACATAATAAATCACTCTAATTCTGTTGGCCTGATCGTTCAATCTAAGGAAGTTTGGTTAAAGTTAAATCAAAAAAATGAATTAAAAAAAAGATTTAAATTTATAATTAATTTGGAAGATGAACAATTTGAAGATTTAATAAATTGGCCTGAATTTATTAAAGCAGGAGAAAAAGATATTTTAAAAAATAATAGTTTTGAAGAAGATAATCATCATATTAATGATGTTGCCAGCATTCTCTATACATCAGGGACAACAGGCAAACCTAAAGGTGTTCCCTTAACACATGCAAACTTTTTACATCAAATTATAAATCTGGCCTATATCGCTGATCCAGAACCTGGAACTTCTGTCTTAAGTGTATTGCCTATTTGGCATTCGTATGAAAGAAGTGCAGAATATTTCTTTTTTTCATGCGGGTGTACTCAATATTATACAAATCCAAAATTTTTGAAAGATGATATTAAAAAAGTTAAGCCAGTTGTTATGGCTACTGTTCCCAGGCTATGGGAGGCCATTCATGATGGCTTTTTCTTGGCTTTAAAAAAAATGCCTCCTAAAAAACAGAAAATCATAAAGATTTTGATAAAGAATAGTTCTATTTTTAAAAGAAATCTTAGAAAGATCAGAAATTTAGAAATTAATCAAGTAAGTTCCTTCGAAAAAATATCTTTAACAATATCTGTAATAGGAAGATTTTTTATACATAAGCTATCCTCTACTTTTTTATGGCCAAGTATCTTGAAACAATTATGTGGAGAAAAACTTAAATTCCCAATAAATGGTGGTGGTGCTTTACCCGAGCACGTAGATTTGTTTTTTGAATCTTTAGGTATAGATGTTCTCGTTGGTTATGGATTAACAGAAACCAGTCCAGTACTAACTTGTAGAAGAAGAGAACTTAATGTAAGGGGATCTTCTGGACAGCCATTGGCATTTACTGAAATTAAAATAATGAATGAAGAAAAAGATAAGATATTGAAATTTAAAGAGATAGGCAAGATTCTTGTTAAAGGACCTCAAGTTATGAAAGGTTATTTGAATAATATTTCAGCTACTAAAGATGTTTTATCAAATGATGGTTGGTTTGATACTGGAGATTTAGGTTTTCTTATTTCAAATGGATCTTTGGTTATAACAGGGAGAGCAAAAGATACCATAGTTCTTTCTAGTGGAGAGAATATAGAGCCAAATCCCCTAGAAACTGAGATTCTTAGTTCTGAATTTATTTATCAAGTTCAATTAGTTGGTCAAGATAAAAAATGTTTAACAGCACTTGTCGCTCCAAACATAGAATTAGTAGAAAATAAATTCTTTGAAAATGATATTTATAAATTAAATTCGAATAAAAAAATTGGTTTATTTTTTAAGTCGCAGATAAATAATTTACTTAAAAACAGATTAGGAGCAAGATTTGAGGAACAGGTATTAGATTGCTATTTTGTTGATGCTTTTACTTTAGAAAATGGTTTATTGACTCAAACTCTTAAGCAGAAAAGAAGAGAAATAGTTGATTTGTATTCATCACAAATAGAGGAAATGTATAAAAAATAAATTAAAAAAGAAAATTCTCTTTGATATCTCTATATTGAAAGGGTAATTTAATTTTTTATGGAAACTAAAAACTCTATATCTATCAAACGTTCAATAGCAATAAAAGCTATTGTTACCCCTACTTGGAAAGAAGACGCTGAGAAGGAATTAAGTAATGCGATCTCAGCAGTTGATCAACAATTATCACAACTTGAACAAGAAGGTCAACAAATAGTTAGTAATATAAGA
Source organism: Prochlorococcus sp. AG-469-F22 (assembly GCA_003211655.1). Classification (GTDB taxonomy): domain Bacteria; phylum Cyanobacteriota; class Cyanobacteriia; order PCC-6307; family Cyanobiaceae; genus Prochlorococcus_A. Next base: position 8,410 of record QCSC01000014.1, read on the forward strand.
TCCCAGTCAGTAAACCCATTAGATCCAAGAGTTCAAGAGCAAGTTGGCCAAGTTCAGCAACAAGTTGGTGCAAAAAGGAATGAACTAGAAGAACAAAAAAGAAATCTTTTACAACAACAAAGTCAAGTTCGTGATTTAAAAATGGATGAAATTGTTGATCAAGGACAGGTTGATAGCTTTTGTGACGTTTCTGTTGGAGATAATCTTATTAAGAAGATGCAAGTTTCAATAACAGTGAAAGATGGGATAATTCAATCGATCAATAATAACGAATAAATATAAAGGTTTAAATTCCTTTTTGAATGTAAATCATAGTTTCTTTGGGGCTATTTTTTTGTAAAATATAAACATAACGACCTTTAGGAGTTTTATAAGTTCTTAAAGCTAGTAAAACTTTAAAAAATCTATCTGATGTCTCACGAAATATTTATGCCAGCTCTTAGTTCTACTATGACTGAAGGCAAAATTGTTGAATGGTTAAAGAATCCTGGAGATAAAGTTGAAAGAGGAGAATCTGTTTTAGTTGTTGAATCAGATAAAGCTGATATGGATGTTGAATCTTTTCAAGATGGATATCTTGCGGCAGTACTAATGCCAGCTGGTAGTACTGCTCCAGTAGGTGAAACCATCGGACTTATTGTAGAGAATCAGGATGAGATAGCTTCTATACAAGAACAAAATAAAGGTAAACAGATTGAAGTATCCAGTGACGCCCAACTCGAATTGCCAAATAAAAAATCTGAAATAAAAGAAGAGAAGCAAAAAGAGGTGCCTCAAATTAATGAACAGGAAGTCGAGATTAAAAGGAAAAAAGTGCTAACTACCTCTAATGAGATTCAATTTAACGCCTCTACTAGTAATAATTCTTCAAGAGTAATAGCATCTCCAAGGGCAAAAAAACTTGCCTCTACAATGGGAGTTGAATTGGCAAAAGTGCATGGATCAGGACCTCATGGAAGGATTCAGGCTGATGATGTATTGAAGGCAAATGGCCAACCTGTTTCTATTCCATGGATAGGTGAGGGGAGTTCTCCCGCTAGTATTGCCAGTTCCCATGTTCAACCTGAAAGTAAGTCAGAGAAATTAGGGAATAGCTTTGGTAATCCTGGAGAAACTGTTCAATTTAATACTCTTCAAAAAGCTGTCAATAAGAATATGGAATCCAGTTTAAATGTTCCATGTTTTAGAGTTGGTTATTCAATTAATACTGATAACTTGGATATTTTTTACAAGAAAGTAAAGCAAAATGGGGTTACTATGACTGCGTTATTAGTCAAGGCAGTTGCAAAGACACTTAAGAAACATCCCCAAGTTAATTCAAGCTTTTCAGAAAACGGAATTTCTTATCCAGAAAATGTAAACATTGCGGTAGCTGTTGCTATGGAAGATGGAGGGTTGATAACTCCAGTATTAAAAGAACCTTGTAATACTGATTTGTTTGAATTATCTAGAGAGTGGAAAGATCTTGTGAAAAGATCTAGAGCAAAACAATTAGAACCAGATGAATATTCAACCGGAACATTTACTTTGTCTAATTTAGGAATGTTTGGTGTTGACAGATTTGATGCAATACTTCCACCAGGTACAGGAGCTATTTTAGCCATTGCATCGTCTAAGCCAACAGTTGTTGCTAATGATGATGGCTCAATATCTGTAAAAAAAATAATGCAAGTAAATTTAACTGCTGATCATAGAGTGATTTATGGTGCTGATGGTGCATCATTCTTAAAAGACTTGTCTTCTCTCATTGAAAATGAGCCAGAAACACTTGTAGCCTAATTTTAATTGAATTTTGAAATTCATAATGAAGAAATAGATCATAAGCTAGAAGCTTATGATTATATTCTTGATGAAACATTAATTGCTAATAAACCTTCTAAAGTAAGGCATGAATCTAGATTAATGATAGTTAGAGATAGTTCATTAGAAGAAGACTTTACAACAAATAAATATACAAAGAATCTCTTAGACGAACTTAGAAAGGGTGATTTGGTAGTTGTAAATGATACGAAGGTTATGAAAGCAAGGTTAAAGGTTGAATTAGAAAATGGGAGATTAGTCGAATTATTAGTTTTGGAGAAAGCAGATGAATCTACTTGGCTATGTTTAGCAAGGCCTGCTAAAAAGTTAAAAATAAATAGTCAATTAAATTTAAAATCATCCTTGGCAAAAGATATAAGATTGCATATTTCTGGGATTGATAAAGAAACTGGAGGAAGATTTATCAAGTTCCCAGAAAATATAGATGATTTAATTTCAATGAATAATCTCCTTGATATATATGGAGAAATCCCCCTCCCTCCATATATAAAAAGCGCCGAAGAAGAATCTTTTCATGAAAATAGTTATCAAACTGAGTATGCAAGTAATCCTGGAGCAGTTGCTGCGCCAACAGCAGGATTACATTTAAGTAAAAACCTTATTTCAAATTTAAAAAACAAAGGTATATTAGTTATGCCAATTACTTTGCATGTAGGTTATGGAACATTTAAGCCAATTGATCAAGAAGATTTATCTAATTTAAAACTTCATAAAGAGTGGGTCAGTGTTAGTAGGAAAGTGGTAGATGAAATAAAAAGGGTTAAAAAAACTGACAGAAGAGTAATAGCTATTGGAACTACTAGTGTAAGGGCTCTTGAAAGTTGCTATTCGGATGAAATGAAAGAACTAATTCCTATAGATAAGTATGTTGATTTAGTAATTAAGCCAGGCTATAAATTTAAAGCAGTTGATGGACTATTAACTAATTTTCATCTTCCAAAGAGTTCATTATTACTCCTAGTAAGCGCAATGATTGGTAGAGAAAGATTACTAAATCTTTATAAAAAAGCCATAAGAGAAAAATTTAGATTCTTCTCTTATGGCGATGCTATGTACATTTCACCAGATTCATTTCTGGTGAAAAAATAAATTTAAGCTTTAACTGGCTCCTCAATTATTCCACTTGGAACTTCAGTAAACATAATTGATGATAAATATCTCTCAGCTAAATCTGGTAAAACAACTACTATAGTTTTTCCTGCATATTCATCTTGCTCAGCTAATCTAACAGCAGCAGCGGCAGCAGCACCGCAAGATATTCCCACGAGAAGCCCTTCTTCTTTTGCCAATCTAAGAGCCATCTCGATTGATTCATCATTCGTAACCTGTTCAACCTTATCAACAATTGATAAATCAAGGTTTTTAGGAATAAATCCTGCGCCTATGCCTTGTATTTTGTGTGGTCCAGATTTAACTTCTTCGCCATTCATTGTCTGTGTAATAACAGGACTATGTGATGGTTCTACTGCTACAGAAACAATATTCTTGCCCTTCTCTTGTTTGATGTATCTTGAGACTCCTGTAATTGTCCCCCCTGTTCCAACCCCTGCAACAAAAACATCAATCTCACCATCGCAATCATCCCAAATTTCAGGCCCAGTTGTTTTGAAATGAATTTCTGGGTTTGCTGGATTATCAAACTGACCTGGCATGAAGTATTGAGAGGGATTACTTTCTGCGATCTCTTTAGCTTTAGCAATTGCTCCTGGCATACCTTTGGAAGCCTCTGTTAAAACAATTTCTGCGCCCAATACTGCCATCACTCTTCTCCTTTCAATAGACATAGATTCTGGCATTGTAAGAATTAGTTTGTAACCTCTTGCTGAAGCTGTAAAAGCTAAGGCAATTCCAGTATTTCCAGATGTAGGTTCAACAATGGTTTTGTCTTTTGTAAGTTTTCCGCTTTTCTCCGCGTCCCATATCATGTTTGCACCAATCCTGCATTTAACACTATAGGCAGGATTTCTACCTTCAATTTTTGCTAATACAGTAGCTTTAGCGTTTTTAGTAACTGATTTTAATTTTACTAATGGAGTGTTTCCAATAGCAAAACTGTTGTCCTCATAAATTTTTGCCATTTATATGTTGAGAAAATATACATTAATAATAACTATTATTTAATAAAAAGAGTACATAGGTTTTTATACGGTAAATACTAGGAATTTAAAAATTATTTAATGCTTCAGAAAAGGTTCTCCATAAGTGATCTTTATCTTCTAGTCCGACGGATACTCTAATAAGGTGCGAAGGAATGCCAAAACTTTCAGCCCAATCTAATTCGTCATAATGAGCTAATAAAACATAAGGACATACAAGGGTAAATTTTGTACCTAAACTAGGTCCTTTTGATATTTGAAGATAATCATAAAATTTTTTTGCTTTCTCTAGACCTCCTTTTAATTCAAACGATAATAAGCAACCATATCCACCATTAGAATTAAGTATGGAATTAAAATTAGGACAATCTTCGGGATGGAAAATATTTTTTATCTCTTTATGGGTTTCTAATTTTTTTTTTAATTCCAAACATGCTTTATTTTGCTCAAAAACTCTTTGTTTTACATCTCTACTAACTTTTTCTAGAGAAACTATATCGCTATCTGAAAGCTTTGGGAGGTTTATTTCATTTAAAGTTTTTCTAAACTGATCAATCCATCTGCTTTTTGGATTTAGTATCAGTGAGCCAGCAAGAATATCACCGCTACCGGAAAAGATTTTTGTTAGTGAAGTGAAAACGATATCTGCATGCTCTAGAGAATTTATATTTATATTTGAACCAATAGTATCGTCAACTATCAAAGGTATTTTTAATTTATTTGCTATTTCTGAAATTTTTTTTATGTTCACACATTTGAGCATTGGGTTACTTGGTAATTCAATAATCAAGGCTGCTGGATTTATTTTTATTATTTCTAATTCAATATTCTTACAATTTTCTTCTGTTACTAACTTTGCTCCATGAAAGATATGCATTGGTAATTTAAGTACATCTACATATGGGAAACCAATTTGAAGTGTAGGTCTATCTGGAAACAATTTATATATTATTTCTAATGATGTGTACAGTGCTGACATGCCTGATGAAGTTAAGTGGACATCATTGGAGCTTGATTTTGTAAAATTGGAAATTCTATCTTTTATTCTTTGATAACTTTCATTGGCTAAAGATTTTGAAGGGCAATCCTCAATGCCTAATTCAATAGCAGCCGCTCTTGAAGATAACCCGAGACCCGTATGTTGCCAAAAAGATTTTGCATATATGCTCGCTGATTCTCTAGTAATTAAAAAAAATATATTATGTCTTCTTTCGATATATGAAGACCCTTTAGAAGTATTTCTATCACAGTATTTTTTTGCTTTTAAAGCTATTCTTTCATTTGGATAGGGCCAGATACTTAGATCATTTAAGTGACTTTGTTTTTTTACCTTTTCACATAATCTTTTTACTAAAGGATTAAGTCCAAAACGAGGATAGATTGACTTTAACAATTCCATGCATATTGGATTTTTTTCCTCATAATTAATTACATCTTTCCAAGTTGGTAAAGCTACAGAAACAGCATGTTCATTATCAGGAATCGAATATCCCAACTCTAAACTTCTCCATATTGGATTTTTTAGTAAATTTCTCACTTTTTAGAATTTATTTAAGGCAAATAAGATATCTGAAATTAAATCATTTGTATCTTCACACCCTACCGACAATCTTATAAGTGAATCATCAATACCTAGGAGGTTTTTTGTTTTGTCATCAACAGATGCATGAGTCATTGTTGCTGGGTGGCAAATTAAACTTTCAACGCCTCCAAGACTCTCTGCTAATGAGAAATATCTGAGTGATTTACAAAATTTAAAAGTGTCCGATTTGTTTAAATTTAATTTAAGGGTGATCATTGAACCACCAGATTTCATTTGTGATTTTGCTAAATTAAATTGTGGATGTTTTTGATTAAAGGGATAAAAAACTTTACTAATTATTCTGTGATTTTCAATTTCCTTGGAAATTATCTCTGCACTTTTTGTTTGTTGTTCGATTCTTAGAGGGAGAGTCTTTACTCCTCTCGTAATTAACCATGTATCAAAAGGCGAGGGTTGAAGTCCTAAAGCTTTTTGAGAGAAAAGCATCTTACTATTCCATTCCTCATTATTTGTTAGGACTGCCCCACCAAGTGCATCACTATGGCCATTTATAAATTTTGTTGTACTTATAAGAGATAGTGTTGCGCCGAGTTCTAGAGGTTTTTGAATGAGAGCTGTAGAGAAGGTGTTATCTAGAACAACAGGTATTTTGTACTTATTAGCTTCATCACAAATAAGTTTAATATCAAGTACTTTCAAAAGAGGATTTGTTGGACTTTCGAGCCAGATTAAAGTTGGCTGAAAGTCTTTAATTTCTTTAAAATTTTCTTTATTTGTAAAATCTGTATATGAAACTTCTATTCCAAATTTTTTGAAAATTTTATCGAACATTCTTACTGTACAACCATATAGATTTGACTCGCAGAGTATTTTATCGCCTGATTTTAATGAAGATGTAATTGCAGTTACTGCACTTATGCCAGATCCAAAAATTGTACAATATTTGGATTCTTCTATGGATTTAAGTATATTTTCTAGAATTTTAAAGTTTGGATTACCTGATCTGGTGTAATCGAATTTGCCCTTATTACCATGTTTAAATGTTGAGGTAGAAAAAATTGGTGGCATGACACATCCAGTCTCTTCAGAAAATGTTTCTCCATGATGAATTGATAAGGTTTTAACACCTGGCTTTTTGATAATATTTTTCTTATTTCCCATTGTTTTCAAAATAAGAATTAATTAAACCTCTCACCAATAAGGTGAGTGATTTAATAATTTGAAGAAAAGGATTTTTATACTTTTCTTGAATAGTATTCAACAACTAATAACTCGTTTATTTCAATGGCGACCCATTCTCTATCACACTTTCCGTTGATTTTGCCTGTTAACTTAGGTTTGTCTAACTCTATATGAGGTGGAACATTAGCTAAACCAGGAAATTCAATATTACCTTCAACAAGTTTTTTACTCGCTTTGTTTTCTTTAATGCTAATTACATCTCCTGGTTTACATTGGTAACCTGCAATATCAAGAACTTTTCCGTTAATGGTTACATGCCCATGATTTACTAATTGTCTTGAACCTGGGATTGTTCCACCAAAACCTAATCTAAAACAAACATTATCTAATCTGTTTTCTAAAAGTCTAAGGAGATTGGTTCCTGTAGAGCCTTCTTGAGCCCTAGCTTTTTTAACGTAACGAACTAGTTGCCTTTCAGAAACTCCATAGTTGAATCTAAGTTTCTGCTTTTCTTCTAGACGAATTGCGTATTCTGATCGCTTGCGACGGGCTTGGCCGTGCTGACCTGGAGGATTAGACTTCTTTGAAGCTTTCCTAGTGAGACCTGGTAGTTCTCCCAAGCGACGCGTAACCCTTAATCTTGGGCCGCGGTATCTTGACATAAGTTTAAATTAAAATTGAGATTTGCAATAAATTGGATAATTGATTAAATTCAACTAAACTAATTACTACTGAGCTGTTATTTTACATCATTAAAGTGTTCAAAACTATTAATAAATCAATTACTTCTATACTTCTTTTTATGATTTCCTTTTATCAAAAGTGGGTTTCCCCTTTTTTCGGACCAAGATGTAGATTTATACCAAGCTGCAGCTCTTATGGATACGAGGCAATTACTAGACATGGTCCTTGGAAGGGAGGGTGGTTAACTTTAAGAAGATTAAGCAGATGTCATCCTTTAACTCCCTGTGGATGTGACCCTGTGCCTGATTGAATGAATGAAAATATTTATTTTTGTTAGGCAGGGATGTTGCCTTTGTGATTCATTAAAAAACAAACTGGCAAAAATAAATCTTAATGAGTTATTCCCTAATCTAGAGGAGCTTAAAGAAATTGATATTGATAGGGTCGATTTATATAAAGATAAATATAAAAAATATGATTATGAAGTACCTGTTATTGCTGTTGAAGGAAATAGGTCTGAGGAAATTATACAATTACCTCGTATTTCTCCAAGATTAAAAGATGATCAATTAAAGAATTGGTTTCAAAAAAATATTAATACCATTCTGAAGAAATAATTTTTGTTATATGAGATCTATAAAATTACATAGACTTTTAGATTTGGTAGGAATTATCCACTCATTAGATCTAATTGATAAAGAAATCAATAATATTTCTTTTAACTCTAAAGAAGTACAAAAAGGAACTTTATTTTTAGGTATGCCTGGTTTAAATGTTGATGGAGGAAAATATTGTATTGAGGCAATTGAAAATGGTGCAGAGGCTGCCATTATTGGATCTGCTGCAAAACAGAAAATTGGATCTATTGATCGAGAAAGGATTCTGGTTATAGAGGATAATTTAGATTATATTTTTGGTCAAATAGTCGCTGAGTTTTGGAATAGGCCTTCAAGAAAACTAAAACTTATTGGTGTTACGGGTACAAATGGAAAAACGACAATTACTTTTTTACTGGAATATCTTTTAAAAAAATTAGGAAAAAAGACTGCATTATTTGGGACCTTATTTAATAGATGGCCTGGCTTCTCTGAGGTGGCTTCTCATACAACTGATTTCGCTGATAAACTTCAAAAAAAATTAAATGCTGCTGTTGAGGCAGAATCTGAATTCGCGATATTAGAAGTAAGTTCTCATTCTATTGCTCAAAACAGGATATCTGGCTGCGAATTTGAGGCGGCTATTTTTACTAATTTAACTCAAGATCATCTTGATTATCACTCAGATATGGAATCTTATTTTCAAACAAAAAGAAAATTATTTTTCCCACCTTATTTAAAAGATAAAGATGGAATTTCCGTATTAAATCATGATGACCTTTGGATATCTAAGTTATCATCTGATCTTGAAAAGGGTTCGTCATTAGTCTCTACAAAGATAATTAAGAGTGAATTTAAAAATGATGATTTTTTTTACGTAACAGATAAACAATTTACTGAAAGTGGCTCCACATGTATTTTTCATACACCTAAGGAAAAAATTAAACTTTTTGTTCCACTTGTTGGTGAATTTAATTTAATGAATGCGATTCAAGCAATAACAATTTTGTATAAACTTAATTTCTCTTTAAAAGATTTATCAAAGTTAATACAATCTTTCCCTGGTGCTCCTGGGAGAATGGAGAAAATAGAAATTGATAATAATGACGTTTCAAGATCACTTCCAATAGTAATTATTGATTATGCCCACACTCCTGATGGATTAAAAAAAGTTTTGCAATCAATTAAAAAATTTTGTAAAGGGAAACTCATTACTGTTTTTGGCTGTGGAGGAGATCGAGATCGTAGTAAAAGGCCTTTAATGGGATCAATAGCTGAAGAGTTTTCTGATCATGTGTTTATAACTTCAGATAATCCAAGATCAGAAGAACCGCAACAGATAGTAAATGATATTTTAATGGGTATAGAAAAAAGAGAAAAAATAACATTTGATATTGATAGATTTAAAGCAATAAATGAATCTATCAAATTTGCTAATAAAGAAGATATTGTTTTAATAGCAGGAAAAGGACATGAAGACTATCAAATTCTCAATGATAAAGTGATTAATTTTGATGATAGAAAAATAGCTCAAAAATTATTACAAGAAAAAAGTAAATCTAAATAAAATTTGCTAACCAAATCAGAAAAATCTTTACACAAATCACAAGAAAAGTGTCTTAAGATTGAGTAAATAATTTTGAATAAGATGAAAGGGTTAGCCTTAATCGTAGGAGCAGGTGGAATTGGAACGCAAATAGCTAAAGATTTGAGTGAAAGTGAAAAAGACTTAGATGTTATTTTGTGTGGAAGGCAAAGTGAATTTAATTCTTTTTGGGAATTAAATATAGAGGATTCTCAATCCCTTTTGCAATTGAAAAATAAAATATCAAACCATCCTTCAAATTTAAGACTAGTCATTAACGCTACAGGGAGACTTCATAGTGATTCTCTTCAACCAGAAAAAAGATTACAACATCTTGATAAAGAAAATATGATGGAAAGTTTTTCAATAAATGCCTTTTCTCCTATTTTATTAGCTAAAACTATTGAAGAATTTATACCAAAAGATATTGATTTTAATTTAGCAAGTATAAGTGCAAGAGTGGGAAGCATTGGAGATAATCAAACTGGAGGTTGGTATTCATATAGAGCAGCAAAATCTGCCCAAAATCAGTTTTTTAAATCTTTAAGTATTGAATGGGCTAGACGTTTCCCAAAGGCTACTATTACATTGCTTCATCCAGGAACAGTAGATACTGATTTATCTAAACCTTTTCATAAATTTGTTCCAGAACATAAGTTATTTAGTAAAGAAAAATCATCCCAATTTTTGATTAATATTATTAAAAATCAAACTCCAACATCTACTGGGAAATTTATTGCATGGGACAGCTCAGAAATTCCCTGGTAATTTTTTTATTTCTTCAGAAAGTAAATCAATTTCATCGTTTGTTGTCATCTGATGCACGCATGCTCTAAACCATTTTGGGTCTTCTAAAACTCTAATCCAAATTTTCTTTTTTCCAAGTTTCTTCACAAATTTGTCTTTATCTTCAATATTTTCGATATTAAAACTAACTATCCCATTTAAGTATTTTTTTTCTAAGATTAATTCAATTTCTTTAAATTGACTTAAACTATCCCAAAGTTTTCCACTTAATCTTTTGATATTTTTGCTTTTTTCTTTTTCAGTACAGTCTTTATCCAAAAGATCTAAAGAATTCCGGAGACCTGCAAGTAAAGGAATACAAGAAGTAGCTACTTCAAACTTTCTTGCATCTTCATGAAAAAGATTATCTGAAGGTTCATAAATTCCTTGTTCTTTTTTTAATGATTTCCAACCAATTATTGTTGGATCTGTTTCATGAATAAATCTATCTGAGACATAAATAGCTCCAAGTCCTTCAGGACCACATGCCCATTTATGAGAAGTTATGGAATATAGATCAGAATAAAAAACTTCATCTTCAATTTTTATATGACCAAAGGTTTGAGCACCATCAACAAGTAGATAAGAATTTTCTCGATTATTTTTTAATTCGATAGAAATTTGTTTTAAGGGAATTTTATATCCAAAGTTCCACAAAATATGAGAAATAATTAGGATCTTAGTCTTACTATTTAGATTTTTTGAAATCTCTAAAATTATATTTTCATCATTTAGATTTTTAATTTTTTGGATTGGTAAAATTTTGAATATTAATTTATTTCTTCTACAAAATTCTCTACTTGCAGCTACTACACCAGGATGTTCACAGTCACTTATTAACAATTCTTCTCCCTCTTCTACTTTTATACCCCAAAAAGGCAAAATCATTCCAGAAGAGATATTCTCAGTTAAAGCTACATTTTTTGAATTAACACCTAATTTTTGCGCAATAATTCTTTTTGTGGTCAATATTTCTTTATAAATAAAAGGCCACATATCATTTGTAAATGGTCCTAAATCTTGAATGATTTCCCAAGTTTTAACTATTGCTTCTAGAGAAGATTTTGGTAATGGTCCTTGACCTCCATAATTAAAGTAATATTTATTTTTTAATGCGGGTATTTGATCTCTTAAATTAATTGTCATTCAAATTTCAAAATTAAATTTCTTGAGAGGGGCTAAATATTCCCTACTAAAGTAACTGTTCTAAATTCAATATCTTCAATAACTTTCCAAGGTTCATTACTTCTCTCCGCGAATTCTAAGTGTTTAAAACCTAGATCTTTAAAATCATTTAGGAATTCTCGCTCATACCACGCTCCACTAATACATCCTGTCCATAGATCATGATCATTTTGCAATCTTAAAGGAACTTTTTTACTTGAGACAATATCGCTTATGGCTATTCTTCCATTATCTTTAAGAACTCTTTTTATATTTCTTAAAAGATTTTTTCTAGATTCAGGATTTACTAAATTTAAAACACAATTACTTAAAATGATATCAACTGATTTGTCTGCGATTAATGGATTTAAATCTTTATCTAATTCATCGAGATTTTCGATTGATCCTTCAAGAAATTCTGTGTTGATGAAACCTAACTTTTCTGAAAATTTTTTGGAAGCATATCTTGATAATTTAAGCATATCAGGATTTTGATCAACCCCAATTACTTTCCCCTCTTCCCCAACAATTTGAGAACAAATAAAGGCATTTTTGCCGCTCCCACTACCAAGATCTAAAACAATATCATTTTTCTTTACGTATTTTGTTGGATCACCACATCCATAATCTCTCTCAATAACTTCTTCAGGAATTGCTTCAAGTAAAACAGGATTAAAACCAACAGGTGTGCAAAGACAACTCTCTTTTTCTAATGCAGCAAAACCATACCTTTCTTGAATAGCATCCTTATGATCAAGACCTTTCAAATTTTTATTTGACTCATCAGTATTGCAGCAATCGCTAGACATTAAAATAATTTTGATTTTTAGTAAATATAGCCAAAAAAAAACCCCTAAGAAGGGATTTTTTCTTTTTTGAATTAAATTATTTAGTGTAGTTAGTACCTCTGTAATTTAATTCTGCCTTTTCATTACTTGAAGAAGCGTCATCCATTCTATTGGTGTATACGTTTCTTCGGTAGGTTAGTTCAACAGGTTGCTTTTTAGCAGCCTGCTTGTTTTGAACGTAGTTTTTACCTCTGTAAGTTAAAGTAGTCATGTTTCGATGTGACAAAACGGCCATCCCCCGTTCCCTGGTATGACTCGAACTGCGCCTTGCAAAGAAGGTGAACGAAATGTAGCAATAGCTACTCTTTTATTATAAACGTATTTTTGTATTGCTGTCCAGATATTACGGATAGAAATGATTTTTTAATTTTTTTTTAATTATTATCTTAAGTAAATTTTGGTGTGATTTATATCTAAAAGGGATTAGGTTTATATTTAATTTCCGCTTTACTAATTAATTTAAATTTATGAAAGGGTTTTTATATTTTTTGGGAAATACTTTGAGATGGCCCGCTTTAAAACCAAAAGAATTTTTTTCTTTACATGCATACTTTACTATTATTTATTTGATAACTTTTACATTAAGTAAAAATGAAGTAAATCAGTCAAATTTAGTATTTACATTAGGAATTCTAGCTCCTCTTTTAATAGCTATAGGTCAAGGCCTTCCTGTAAATTGCTTAGATTTTAAATCATCATTAACTAAGGAATTAAGCAAAGAGTCTTAAAAAAAGATTTTCAAAAAATAGCTCACAAAACTTGGACAACTTCGCTGATTTCAGGAATCATTTCTTTTAGCTTTCTTTCTATTCCCATTTTTAATGTCATGGTACTACTTGGGCAGCTTCCACATGCTCCTTGAAGTCTTACTTTAACAATGGGACCATCAATTTCTGCTATTTCTACATTACCTCCATCTGATATTAAGAAAGGTCTTAGTTCATCTAAAACCGTTTCTACATTTTCATTTGTAAGTGGTAATGTTTCAGTACTCATAATTTTGAATTAACTTTATAATAAGACTAGAAAGAAATGCGATTAATTGCAAAAAAAATAATTTTTCTGTTGTGACTTCTAAGAAAATCTTAAATAAAAATAATAGTTATGATGCGATATTGGTAGGGGCAGGAATAATGAGCGGTACACTTGCGTTATTAATTACAGAGATTTTACCTACAATAAAAATATTAATTATTGAAAAGTTAAATAAATCAGGTAGTGAAAGTACTGGTGCATTTAATAATGCAGGCACTGGTCATGCTGCAAATTGCGAATTAAATTACACCCCCTTAGATGAAAATGGAGATTTACAAATAGATAAAGCCCTTTCGATAAATCGTTCCTTTGAAAACTCAATGTCTTTATGGGCCTCATTGTATGCAACTGGGAAGATAGATATTAAAAAATTTTTAAAATTTATTCCTCATATAAGCTTTGTCACAGGTACTGAAAATATTTCTTTTTTAAAAAAAAGATTTAAATCAATGTCTGAATATCCAGAGTTTTCAGACATGGAATTTTCATCATCTTTTAATCAAATAAAATCATGGGCACCACTTATTACTAATAGTAGAAATCCACTAGATAAAGTTGCAGCTACTCGAATAAAAAGAGGAACAGATATCAATTTTGAGGCATTAACAAGAGAATATCTAACTTATATTTCCAAGAATAAAAATGTTGAAATTAGTTATAATACAGAATTAATAGATTTAAAGAAAACAGATAAAAAACAATGGAAATTAAAAGTTCGTTCACTAGGTAGAATAGTTTCCCTGAGCACTTCATATGTTTTCCTTGGAGCTGGTGGCAAAACAATAAACTTTTTGCAAAAATCTAAAATTCCAGAAGCTAAGATATATGGTGGTTTTCCTGTTAGTGGAAAATGGCTTATTTGTGAGGAAAAGTCTTTAACGGAAAAACATAATGCAAAAGTTTATGGTAAAGCAGATATAGGATCACCTCCAATGTCAGTGCCGCATTTAGATACAAGATGGATTGAAGGCAAGAAATTTCTTCTCTATGGTCCTTTTGCTGGTTTCACGACTAAATTCTTAAAAAAAGGCTCTTATTTTGATTTATTTAGTTCAATTAAGAAAAATAATTTATTTTCTATGCTTGATGTTGGGATTAAGAATAACGAATTAATTAATTATCTTTTTTCACAATCTCTTAAAAGCCATAATTCTAGAGTTGAAAACTTGAGGAATATGATGCCATCAGCTGAGCCTTCGAATTGGTATTTAGAGAATGCTGGGCAAAGAGTTCAAATAATCAAAAAAACTAAAGATGGAGGTTCTTTGCAATTTGGCACGGAAATTGTTAACTCGGAAGATGGCTCACTTTCTGCTTTATTAGGTGCTTCTCCTGGAGCTAGTACAGCAGTTTCAATAATGATTGAGGTTTTAAAAAAATCTTGCCTTTTTAATGCTGATAAATTTGATCTTGAGAAAAAATTAAGGAATCTTCTTTATGAAACTGAATTAAAAAATGAAAGTGATAATAATTTTTTAGAAATTATTAAAAAAAGAAATAATTCTATTTTAGGTTTCCATCCATAATCTTAATTAGCTATTATAAATTAAGAGAAAAATATAGGAATCGTTCTTTAATTTATATGACTGAAATATCTGTTTCAAAAATAAGAAATTTTTGCATAATAGCTCATATTGATCATGGTAAATCTACTCTCGCAGATAGGTTGCTTCAAGATACTGGTACTGTGAAGCAAAGGGATATGCAAGATCAGTTTTTAGATAGTATGGATCTTGAAAGAGAAAGGGGTATAACAATCAAATTACAGGCTGCAAGAATGAAATATAAAGCAGAAGACTCGCAAGAATACATTTTAAATTTAATTGACACACCAGGACATGTTGATTTTTCTTATGAAGTAAGTAGATCTTTGCAGGCTTGTGAAGGTGCTTTATTAGTTGTTGATGCAAGTCAAGGTGTAGAAGCTCAAACTTTAGCCAATGTTTATCTTGCCCTTGAAAATAATTTAGAAATAATTCCTGTATTAAATAAAGTTGATTTGCCTGGTGCTGATGCTGAAAAAATAAAGCAAGAAATTGAAGAGATTATTGGATTAGACACATCTAATGCAATACATTGTTCTGCTAAAACTGGTGAAGGTATAGAAGATATATTAGAAGCAGTAGTTAGTAGAATTCCTCATCCTAAAGATGAAGTGAAATCTCCTACTAAGGCGCTTATTTTTGACTCTTATTATGATCCCTATAGAGGTGTAATTGTTTACTTCAGATTAATAGCTGGGTCTATCAATAAAAAGGACAAGATTTTACTTATGGCAAGTAAGAAAAACTATGAGTTAGATGAAATTGGAATAATGGCTCCTGATGAGAAGCAAGTTAATGAAATTCATGCGGGAGAAGTTGGTTATCTGGCTGCATCTATTAAGTCAGTCGCTGATGCAAGAGTGGGAGATACAATTACACTATTTAATTCTCCCGCTAAAGATCCTCTCCCTGGATATAAAACAGCCAATCCTATGGTGTTTTGTGGATTGTTTCCAACTGATGCCGATCAATATCCAGATTTAAGAGAGTCTTTAGAAAAACTGCAATTATCTGATGCAGCGCTTAAATACGAACCCGAGACAAGTAGTGCTATGGGATTCGGCTTTA
>QCSC01000015.1 GCA_003211655.1 Prochlorococcus sp. AG-469-F22
TTTGGAAGTAAAGGTAATCAAAAATTGTTTTCTGAGAGGGTAGATTTTCTTAAGAAAGAAATTAATAATTTTATTTTCTATCTTGTGATTGCAGGAACAGAAACATCTCAAATTCAAGGTATATCCGCAGCAGGAATTAATTCAAAAGCCAGAAGAAGAACCGCCTTAGCAGACGCTGAGTTTCTTCTTTTTGGGGCCTCAAAAGATCATAAGTATAAATTACCCTTTTTTAAATGCAGGAGTTACTCCTGCATTAATAAGCTATGTATGTAGGAAACTTATATGCGCAAGTCCAATAGTTGTTCCTATAGGAATAAAAGAAAAACCTTACTTTAGTCATTTAATTGTAGAGAATTATTTAGTAGGCCCAGCTAAATGTTTGACTACTGGAAAATCTATGAATAAAGAGAGAGTTTTGAGTCTTTACAAAAAAGGACTAGAAATTGGAAAATCTACGAAACAACCCATATTTATTTCAGAATCTGTACCAGGAGGAACTACAACTGCTCAGGCAGTAATGGAAGCTTTTGGCTTAAATGTAAATAATTTAATAGGGAGCAGTTTGATTAATGCTCCTAGGAACTTAAAAACAAAAGTAATTAAAGCTGGTCTTTTAAAAGCAAATTTAAAAAATAATTTTGACTCTTTAGATGTTATTTCTTCAGTCGGAGATCCATTTCAAGCCTTCTCTATGGGATTATTGATTGGAGCAAGATTAGCTAAGCAATCAGTTGTATTATCTGGAGGTAGCCAAATGTTAGCTGTAATTTTACTTGCGTTGGAATTTATTGATTCTAAACAAAAACAGGAATTTGTTGATTTCGTTTTTATAGCTACTACTGGATGGTTGGTTAAAGATAATTCATTGGGTGATTTATTAGATTTAATAAATGAAAAACACAATGTAAATTTATTAGGATTTGCAAGCTCGCTGAATTTTAAATCATCTACATTTAAAGAATTGACTGATTATGAAATAGGTTATGTAAAAGAAGGGGTTGGTGCTGGTGGGATGTCAATTCTTGCTTTTCTTAAGGGTTTTAGTCATGAAGAAATAGTTTCAAGGTGTCAAATTAATATTGAAAGAATGAAGGATTTAGGTCAAATTTCCTTAAATAAGGATTGTTAAATGCCTAAAAATTACCCTACAAGAAGGCAATTCCTTAATTACGGAAAACTATCTCTCCTTTTCTTTTTAAATTCATGTAGTAATTCTTTAAAAAAATTTAAAATTGGTTTTCAAAGTTCGATTTATCCAAAATCTTTAAAAGATACATTACCTTCGATTTGGCAAAAAGAAAATATTAATTTTAGTAAGCTTAAATTAGAAAAAAATAAAATAAAATTATCTAATTCAGACTTTATTTTGGTTAATGATGGATGGCTAAATAGTATTGATTTTACAAGTTTTCAAAACATAAATAATTTATTTTCAAATGATATATTAGATAATAGATCGCGAGATTTTTTAAAAAGTTTTAAAGAATATCAACGTGATAAATTATTTCCGGTAGGTGTTGTTCCATATGCAGTAATTATAAAAAATAATAAAGATCTAATTTATGATGCTAGTAATTCTTGGGATTTTCTTCTTGATGAGAAGTTGAAAGGAAAAATTATATTCCCTCAAAGCCCGAGAATATTAATTTCAATTTCAAAAAAAATTAGTGTAAAAAATTCACTTAGCAAACTGAAAGAACAAGCAATGTTATTTGAGGATAAAAATTCAATAAATTGGTTAATTAATTCTCCTGCATCTGTTGCGATTATCCCCTTTTCACTATGCGAAAAATATCTTAGGGTTGATTCAAGACTTTCGATGGTTTTCCCAAATAAAGGTGTTCCTTTAATGTGGAATTTTCTTCTTACTAAATCAAAAATTAACAATATTGTATTAACTGATTGGATTAAGTCCTTAGATAAAAGGTCTACTATCGATAAGTTAACTAATCAAGGTTGGTATTTACCTTTTAAAAATAAATACTCTCAGAAAAAATACAATATTAAAATTGAAAAAAATAATTATGGTCCATCTAAAAATTGTTGGGAAAATAGTTGGTCTTTTTCACCTCTAAATAAAGAAGAGCAATTAAGTCTAGAAAAGTTGTGGAATCAATCATTAACCCCATAATCTTTTTTTAGGCTTTTCACTTAATAAGTTGTGAGTTTCTTTTAATAAAGCTGGTATATTTAATTTGCTAGGACATTTTGGAATACATTCATTGCAATCTAAGCAAGAAGAGGCATCTTTTTCTTCCCACCAGTGGCCTGCCCTCCCTATTAAATTATATCTTTCTTTAGCAAATTCTAATTGACCATACCCAATAGATATATTTCTCAAACGAAGTATTTCAGGAATAGGAATTTCATTTGGACATGGTAGGCAAGATCTACATTGCTCACATTTTGAAGACTTTAACTCTTCATTTGCAAAATGTTCGATATTTTCTAATGCACTAATTTCAGAAGATGTAAGTTTTTGACTTGAGTTTACAAGCTTTTTTGCAATATTAAAATCTTCAAATTTTGTAGCCCCTAAAGATAGAGTTGTGATGCCTTTCGACAGTAAAAATCTATAAGCTAGCTCCAGAGGATGGTATGGTGC
This sequence comes from Prochlorococcus sp. AG-469-F22, assembly GCA_003211655.1. Taxonomy (GTDB): domain Bacteria; phylum Cyanobacteriota; class Cyanobacteriia; order PCC-6307; family Cyanobiaceae; genus Prochlorococcus_A. The sequence continues at coordinate 2,606 of QCSC01000015.1, forward strand.
GGATGCTCTTAATAAAGATTCGCTTGGCGCATATAATCTTCCACCCTTATCAGCAGGGGATATTGCTAATACACCCATTTTCTTTTTTAAAGCTAGTTGGGCAAGGCTTATTTTTGATTGATCTAAAAAATGTAAATGAAGATTGCAAAAACTAAATACTTCACAGTTAATTGCATTTTCAATAAGTTTATAATTGCCATGTGAACTGAACCCAACTTGATCAACCAAGCCTTTTTTAATTACCCATTTTAAAAACTTACCCCCCCTCTCCATTTAGAACCCAATCTAAATGCTCCTCTAAGTTTATTCCGTGGATCGCAAGATTATTTATTTTCTTTAGCTTTAAATTTTTGAGTGAATTTTCGAAATTCTCTTTTAGATAATTGAAATCTCCTTTAGGTAATACTTTGGTAGTAATTATCCATTCTTTCCTAAATATATTTTCGGAAGTTTCTAATTCCTTTAATGACTCCCCGATTAATTTTTCAGCGTTACCGTAAGCAGCAGCAGTTTCTAAATGATTAATGCCCGCATCATGAGCACTTTTTATAAGGTAATTCATTTTATCAAGATTTTCTGTCGCTCGCATTGTGCCTAAAGTAAATAAACTTACATGGCACGCTTCCCCAAATGATCTTTTCTTAGAATGAATTATCATCTTTATATGATTAATGCCTACTTAATAACTTTTTAATTTATTTATAGTAGAAAATGTTTTAAAGTAAATCAAAGTTAATAATAGTTTTTCAAATAATCTTTATTTAAAGTTATGTTTACAGGAATAGTCCAGGCAATAGGAAAACTTAAAAAAGGAAACCCCCTCTTAATTATTGAAATTCTAGATCAGCCTTTTGATTTGCAAATAGGTGATAGTATTGCAGTTGATGGAATTTGTTTAACAGTAAAAGAGATTTCTAATAATCAATTTAAAGTAGATGTAAGTGAAGAAACTTTAAAAAAGACTAATTTAGGAGAAAAATCTAATATTAACCAAATAGTTAATTTAGAGCCGGCTCTCCGGATCTCGGATCGTCTTGGGGGCCATATAGTTAGTGGGCATATTGATGGTTTGGGAAAAGTTGAAAATATAGAAAAACTTGAAAAATCTTGGCTTTTATCAATTAAGTGGCAAAATAAAAAATTTTCAAAATATATCGTAGATAAGGGAAGCATATGTGTCAACGGCATTAGCCTTACAATTGCAAAATCTGAAAATGAAGGGGAAATTTTTACGATTGCAATTATTCCACATACATGGGAAAACACTAATCTCAAAAATTTAGCAATTGGCGATAGTGTAAATCTTGAAGGAGATGCATTAATAAAGTATGTTGAAAAACTACTTAAATTTAATAAGAATATAGATTCAGAAAACTTTCCGCAAGAAATCTCCTCAAATTGGCTTAAAGAGAATGGCTGGAATAAATAATATTATTAATTTAATGGAGTAAGGGAGATGATTTTAGAATCTTTTTTTAGATCAATTTTATATTCTTGACCTGGCTCTAATCCTAATTTTTTTGTATAGGCATGACCTATCAATAAGTTACCATTGCCATGAACTTTTGTTTTGAATTCTGCTTTCCTCCCTCTTGAAGATCTGTTCCCAGCCCTACCATCGCCACTATTACTTAACTTGTACCCCTTAGCTTCAATAAGTGCTCTATAAAAACTTTTTCTTAAGACTCTTCCACTAGGACCTACATAGCCGCAGCCTCTTGCTATTTCATCCTCAGATTTATTGCTGAGTAATTTAGATTTTTCTAGAAGTTCTTTTCCTACAAGCATTATATGAGCTTTTTCTTATTATATATTCTTACCAATAATGAGAATTGTGGCAATACAAGTTAATAAAAAATAGATTTTTTGAAGAATAAATTCTCTTTTATAAGAGATACAAAATTATAAATAAAATAACCCAAATTCCATCTACGAAATGCCAATATAATTCAACAGCTTCTAATGGGAACATATTTTGATTAGTAATTCTTCCTTCCTTTGGTCTTGTTTGCCAAGAAATAATTAATATCATTAATGTCCCTAAAGTTACATGTAAACCATGAAAGCCAGTTAAGGCATAAAAAGTACTTGCAAATAAATTATCCGTTAGTCCGAACGGCAAATTAAAATATTCAAATAGTTGACATATTAAAAAAGTAATCCCAAGTAGAGCAGTTACTAGTAACCATTTTTGAGTATCAGAATTTTTATTTTTAAGAAGAGCTTTTCCTGCTTTATGAAAAGTCGCGCTACTTACAAGCAATAAAATTGTATTTAATGTAGGTATAGGAAGTTCTAATTCATAAATAGACCCATCTGGTAAAGGATTAACTGCTTTATATGTGAGGTAGGCAGCAAAGAAGCCAGCAAAAGTCATCCCATCTGCTATTAAAAAAGTTATTAATCCAAACATCCTAAAGTCTTCATGATGTTCACTCGCCTCACTATCATTTTTTTTAATTTCTTTTGAACTGTCTAGGGTTGTCATGGTGTTTCTTGATTAATTTTCTTGAGAAATTGGTTTGCCATAACCATAAGGTTCTTCAACTAAAGGTGCTTCGCCTTCCCAATTTTCAACAGGTGGGGGAGATGATGTTAACCATTCAGGAGTTAAAGCATTCCAAGGATTATCCCCAGAATCCTTCCCATTTTTAATACTTAAGAATATATTTACTAAGAATGGGATAGTACTTATAGCCATTAAGAGAGCTCCTAGGCTACTAATCTGATTAACAAATTGAAATTGTGGATCGTATTCCGCAACTCTTCTAGGCATTCCATTAAGACCAAGCCAATGTTGAGGAGCGAAGCATAAATTAAAGCCAATAAAAGTTATGGCAAAATGTAGTATCCCAAGTTTTTCTCTCATTAACTTACCGGTTACCTTTGGGAACCAATGATATATAGATGAGAAGATAATAAAAACAGTCCCTCCATAAACTATGTAATGGAAGTGAGCAACAACGAAATATGTATCATGCACGTGAATATCAAAAGGTACCTGAGCAAGAGCAACTCCTGTAATACCGCCAAATACAAAATTTATAATAAATCCACATGAGAATAACATTGCACTATTGATAGATATTTTCCCACCCCACAAGGTTGCAACCCAATTAAAAAATTTAATTCCAGTCGGAACTGCTATAAATGCTGTCGCAATAGTAAAGAATAATCTCATCCAAGGAGGGGTACCACTTGTAAACATATGATGAGCCCAAACAACTAGACCAAGCACAACTATTCCCATTATTGAAAAAACCATTGTGGTATATCCAAAAAGTGGCTTTCTTGAATGCACGGGAAGAATTTCACTTACTAGGCCGAAAGCAGGAAGAACCATTATGTAAACAGCTGGATGAGAATAGAACCAAAATAAATGTTGGTAAACAACTACGTTTCCGCCTAAAACAGGGTTAAAGAAACCGGTATGAGCAACAATATCAAAGCTAAGTAATATTAATGTTCCAGCTAAAACTGGAGTTGATAAAACTACTAATAAACTTGTGCCTAGCATCGCCCAACAATACATAGGTAATTGCATCAGCTTTAACCCCGGTCGCCTTAATTTGATAATTGTTGCAATGAAATTTATCCCTCCAAAGATAGAGCTACCTCCGAGCAACAAAACACTCATTATCCAAATGATTTGTCCTGATTGAGGGGTGGTTATACTCAAAGGTGGATAAGCCGTCCATCCTGCCTGTGCAGCCCCTTCAACAAAATAACTCGCTACTAACATTAAACCGGAAGGAGGTATCAGCCAAAAAGCTACAGCATTCAATCTTGGGAATGCCATATCTCTAGCTCCAACGTAAAAAGGAATTAAATAGTTCCCAAATGCACCATTTACTACAGGAACAATCCACAAGAAAATCATTATTGTCCCATGTAATGTTAAAACTTGGTTATATACATCTCTAGGCATAAAGTCCGACATTGGACTTGCTAATTCAATTCTTATTGCACTCGCCAAAGTTCCTCCAATTAAATAAAAAAGAAAGCCGCATATAAGATATTGAATACCAATTACTTTATGATCGAGACTAAAACTAAAATATCTAAGCCATCCTTTAGGTTGAAGACTTTTGGTATTAGAATCCTGTGGATCAATTGATATCGTCATAAGCTAACCTCAGTTTTTGTGTTTTTGTTAAACCAATCTTTGTAGTCAGATTCTTCTTCAACTATTATTGAAGCTCTCATCCCCCCGTGATAAGGGCCACATAATTCTGCACATATTATTGGATATTTTCCAACTTTAGTAGGAGTGAAATTTAATATCGTAGGTTGGCCAGGAATAATATCTTGTTTTATTCTGAATTCTGGCACCCAAAAAGCATGAATTACATCTTTTGATTCCATCTTCATAGAAACTTTGCGATCAACTGGAACATGAAGCTCCCCAGAAATAAATTCCCCTTTCGGATAATTAAATAAAAAGGCAAATTGCATAGCTGAAACTTCAACAGATAAATTATTGCTAGCAACCTCATTATTTGATACCTGGCTGATTCCAGCCCATATCTTTTCTGTGTTGGAGGTCATCATTTCATGGCTATGATTTAGTTCTTTCATGCCTCCCATGCGATCGTAAATGTTGTAGCTATATAAACCTATTATTAAAACTATAATAGATGGGATTATTGTCCATACAATCTCTAGGGTTAAATTACCTTCTAAAGCTATCCCATCTCCATATTGATCTTTTCTTTTTCTGAATTTAAATAAACTATATATAACGGCTATGGTCATTCCTATGAAAATTATTAATCCAATGATAAAAAGAATTTTAAAAAGCTCATCATATATAGGGGCATTTATACTTGCTTCGGCAGGGAGTAAGTTAACATTAAATCCGATCCAAAAAGATATACCAAATACAGCGGAGATTATAAGTATTAAATAAAAGTTTTTATTTAACAATTGAGGTAAAAAATGTTATTTATATTTTCAACATATTCAATTTTTTTAATTTTGCATTGTTTGTTAATGGAAAATTATTGAAATTCACAACTTCTTAAGATTTAAAAAAAAAAGAAGTATTATTAACAACTTTTTATAGGTTTATGTCAGGAAAAAAAGATTAAAAAAACAAATAAATTTTAAAAATAAAACATTTACTTTTAATTAATGTTTGATATTTGAATCTAAATTAATATACAGAAAAGAGAACTTGAATAATTTGTTCAAAAACGAAATATATCAATCAAAATACAAGTCAGTTTTTCTGAAATTGGGAACTCATTGCGTTTTAGCCTTAATAACTTTAATAGTTATTGGAGGAGCTACTAGGGTAATGGAGGCCGGTCTTGCTTGCCCTGATTGGCCTTTATGTTATGGGACTTTTCTACCCCTTAATCATATGAATTTAAGAGTTTTTCTAGAATGGTTCCATCGTTTGGATGCTTTCCTAGTAGGGCTGTTAATTCTTTCTAAATTCATACTTTCAATAGTTTGGAGAAAAGATCTTCCAAATTGGTTACCAAAAACTTATTCATTATTAGTCTTCTTAGTAATTGTTCAAGGCTCTATTGGAGCATTGACAGTAATTAATTTACTTAATTCCTACTCAGTTACTGCTCATCTTTTGACAGCTTTCTTACTCCTAATAACAACAATAACTATCAATCAGAATCTAGAAAATAATGGGGTTAATAAATCATTGACTTGGTGGAAGATATTATTATTTTTCCCTCTAATACTAACTTTAGTTCAATCTTTTATTGGAGTAAGGCTTTCATCAACTTGGTCTGCACATCTCTGCTTATCTTTTAACAAACAATGTTTGATTTTAGATACTCATAAATTATTTGCTATCCCAATTTCTATTTCTATTTTATCTATTTTGGCTATCTCAATATATAAACAAGATTTGTTCCAGAATAATTGGAGATACCTTTGCTCACTTTTTTTGCTTTTGATTTCCCAGGTTGTTCTAGGAGTATTAAGCCTTAGAACTAATTTAAGTGAACCTCTTTTTGTTATTGGTCATCAACTTAATGCTTCTTTGTTAATTGCGACCCTAACATCATTGGTTTTTAGAAATCCTTACCTAAATAAAAAAATCAATCAACCATTTAATTCAGTAATAGTAGGTTTAAACTCATGAAAAGTAATTTAGAAAACTTAAATTTCCAGACTTCAATTCGTGAACAAGTTGTACCTTCAAGAAAAAAAGTAAAACTACCTGCGTGGCTTGAAGTTGCCAAGCCTAGGTTGATTCCATTATTACTGGCTACAACTTTAGGAGGTATGGCATTAACGGAAGAATGGCCTTTATCCTCTCCTAAGCTTATATGTACTTTAGGAGGAGGTGCCTTGGCAGCCGCAGCTGCTGGAGCGCTTAATTGTTTGTGGGAAATGGACCTAGATAAGAGGATGAAAAGGACAAGTAATAGAGCTTTACCCTCAGGTAAATTATCATTTAATACTGTTTTTTTAGGTGCAGTATCTTGTACATTGGCAGCTGCAATGCTTTTGATAAGTGGGGTAAATTATTTAGCTGCTGGTTTAACATTGTTGGGATTATGTAGTTATGTGATTTTATATACGATAATTCTTAAACCAAGAACAACTCAAAATATTGTTTTTGGTGGTGTTGCAGGAGCCATTCCTCCTTTAGTAGGAGCTTCGGCAGCCACCGGTCATATAGGACTTAGTGGTTGGTGGTTATTTAGTTTGGTAATGCTTTGGACCCCAGCTCATTTTTGGGCTCTTGCAATTTTATTAAAAGATGATTATGCGTCTGTAGGTATACCTATGCTTCCTTCCGTTAAGGGTTCAGCGTTTACAGTCAAAGCTATTTCTCGCTACGGATGGGCAACTGTTTTTATGAGTATTCTTGGTGTTTTTGCTTTACCTGAGGGAGGACTCCTTTATTTGATAATGCTTTTACCTTTTAATGGAAGACTTTTACAATTAATAAATAGATTGAAAAATTCACCAGACGATTTAGAAAAAGCTAAAGGATTATTCAGATGGTCAATACTTTATATGTTTGGTATTTGTCTGTTGCTGTTGATTTCAAGAACTCAACTTTCTGTGGATTTCGAACATCAGTCTATGCAAATCTTCTTATCATTAAAGGCATACTTTAATTATTAGATTGATGTAAAGTATTAGTGGATAAATTCTAGCTTGATGAATTATATACAAATTTCGGATCTTTCAAAATCATATTCTGATATTAAGGCATTAAAAGATTTATCAATGGAAATTAATGCTGGGACATTATTTGGAATCTTAGGTCCAAATGGTGCGGGTAAGTCTACTCTCATAAAAATACTAGCTACTTTAGTAGAACCAGATGGTGGTGAGGTTTTTGTGAATAATATCAATTTAATTAAAAATCCAAGAAAAATTAGAGAATTAATTGGTTATGTGGCTCAAGATATTGCTCTCGATAAAATCCTTACAGGGCGAGAGTTATTAGATTTTCAGTCGGATTTATATCATATGAATAAAAAGGAAAAATACGAAAGAATAAAATTATTAATAAATCAATTAGAGATGAATGATTGGATTGATAGAAAATGCGGAACATATTCAGGAGGAATGAAAAGAAGAATAGATTTGGCTGCAGGCCTTTTACATTTACCCAAAGTTTTAATATTAGATGAACCAACGGTAGGTTTGGATATTGAAAGTAGAAATATAATTTGGCAACTTTTGAAAGATTTGAAGAATGATGGCATGACTATTATTTTGAGTAGTCATTATCTTGATGAAATAGATAAATTAGCCGATAGTTTGGTAATAATTGATGATGGGAAAGTTATAGCTCAAGGAACACCTGCTCAACTTAAAAATAAATTAGGAGGAGATAGAATAACTTTAAAAGTAAGAGAATTTAGTAATCATGAAGAGTCTAAAAAAATAAGTGAAATTTTATCCTCAATCAATGGAATCAGTCAGATTATCATAAATAAGGCGCAAGGTTATTCAATTAATTTTGTAGTAGATAAGGAAAAGGATTTGCTCACAAAACTAAAAGTAGAATTAGCTTTTTCAAAGTTTGAAATTTTTTCTCTCGCTCAAAGTCAACCTAGCTTGGATGATGTATATCTACAGGCGACTGGCAAAACATTATTAGATGCTGAAATTTCCATGACTGGTAAAAGAGATCTAAAAAAAGAATCGAAGCAATCAATGAGATAAAAATAATGAATTTTTTGATAACTAATTATAATAATGACTAAAGGTTCTTAAATAATGGAATTAAAACAATATAATTTATTTTTTTTATATCAAGAAACTTTTGCTTTAACCAAAAGATTATTTATCCAATTAAAAAGAAGACCTTCTACTCTTTTAGCGGGCATATTGCAACCTATAATTTGGCTCTTTTTATTTGGAGCTCTTTTCTCAAAAGCTCCTGAAGGTTTTCTACCAGGAGTTGATTCTTATGGAAATTTTTTGGGAGCAGGACTTATTGTTTTTACTGCTTTTAGTGGAGCGTTGAATTCAGGCTTGCCTTTAATGTTTGATAGAGAGTTTGGCTTTTTAAATAGGTTACTTGTCGCACCTCTAGCGAGTAGATTGTCTATTGTTTTATCCTCATTCTTTTACATAACTATTCTGAGTTTTGTTCAAAGTATTGTGATAATGATTGTTTCATTTGTTTTGGGTTATGGATGGCCTGACTTTTATGGGTTAGGAATTGTTTTTACAACATTAATACTATTAGTACTCTTTGTGACATCAATAAGCCTTTGTTTGGCTTTTGTTTTACCTGGTCATATTGAATTAATTGCGCTTATCTTTGTTATAAATTTGCCTCTTCTTTTTGCAAGTACTGCGCTAGCACCCATTTCTTTTATGCCAAATTGGCTAGGGTGGTTAGCCTCCTTAAATCCATTAACTTTTGCGATTGAACCTATCAGGATTGCTTATACTCAAACTATGAATTTAGATATGGTGGCTTTACACGCACCATATGGTGACTTAACTTGTAAGAGTTGTATCTCAATTTTATTTTCTTTAACAGTTTTTTCTTTAATTATTATAAGACCACTGTTAAATAGAAAATTAAATTAATAAATTTATGTTTTTAAAAGATCATCTAAAAGATACTTACCAAAAAGCATCTTTTGATAATAATCATTTGATGTTAGAAAATATAATTAATGTATGGGCACATAGGTTTGGACCTGAATCTTTAAATGAACTATTTGTTAAAAATCAAGATCAATATAAATTAACAGAAGAGGATCAGGCAGAGGCAAGTCAGAATCAAATCAATTTGGAATTAATAGAAGAGGATCATGCAGAGACAAATCAGAATCAAATCAATTTGGAATTATTAAAAAATGTTCAATACGAAGAAGAGATAGAATTTAAACCTAAAGAAACAAAAACACCAAATAATACTGAAACTATTGATAAAGATATTTATGGGTCTTATAAAAATGAAAGTGAATATAAAGATACAGAAGAATTGCCATTACCCAATATAAAAAACTTGAGAAAATGGATTAATAACGAGAAAAAAGCCAGCTAAGTTTTTACATCATTCCTGGCATACCCATGCCGCCCATTCCTGGCATACCCATGCCGCCCATTCCTGGCATACCCATTCCACCCATTCCACCCATTCCACCCATTCCACCCATTCCACCCATTCCACCCATTGGATCTGCCCCTGGTCCTCCAGGTGTTGCCTCTGGTTCTGGGATATCAGCAACTGCAACTTCCGTAGTAATTATCATTGCTGCGATTGATACTGAATCTTGAAGAGCTAATCGAATAACTTTAGTAGGATCTAATATTCCTGACTCGTTTAAGTTCTCATATTCTCCATTATTAGCATTAAAACCCTTACCAAGTCTTTTTATATCAGCTATAACAACATCTCCATTAAAACCAGCATTTTTTGCAATTTGTTTTGTAGGTTCTAAAAGTGCATTTGTAATAATATCAATACCTGTAGTTAAATCATCTGATATTTCTTTACGTGAATTAGAAAGTTCATTTGATATTTCAATTAAGGTTTGCCCTCCCCCTGAAACTACTCCTTCCTCGATAGCAGCTTTTGTAGCATTGAGTGAATCTTCTATTCTTAATTTTTTATACTTCATCTCTGTTTCCGTCGCAGCCCCAACTTTAATGAGAGCTACTCCTCCAGCAAGTTTTGCTATTCTTTCGTTAATCTTATCTTTATCGTATTCCGATTCAGTTATTTCTACTTCCCTTTTTAATTTCTCAACTCTTGCTTGGACAAGGTCTTTGGTATCGTCGAAAGCTACGATTGTTGTTTTATCCTTTGAAATTGTTATTTTTTTTGCTTTTCCAAGATCATTAAGAGTAACTTCTTCTAATTTCATTGATTGATCTTCGCTAATTAATTTAGCTCTTGTAAGAATTGCAATATCTTCCAGAGCAGCTTTTCTCCTTTCTCCAAATGATGGAGCTCGAACAGCCGAAACATTTAATACCCCACTATTTTTATTTAATACAAGAGTTGTTAGTGCTTCCCCCTCAATATCTTCAGCTAGAATTAAAAATGGAGAAGCAGATTTTTGAACCTCTTCGAGGATAGGTACCAAGTTGGTTAGTGTTGATATCTTTTGGTCAGTGATCAGAATCTTAGGATTTTCAAGTTCACAAATTTGTCTCTCTTGATCTGTTACAAAATAAGGTGAGCTATAACCTCTATCAAAAGACATTCCTTCTGTGATGTCTAGCTCTGTCTCTAGGGATTGTGATTCTTCTACTGTTATAACTCCATTTGAAGTTACAATATCCATTGCTTTTGAAATTATTGAACCAATTTCTTCATCTCCTCCTGCACTTACTGTCGCAACTTTTTTAATATCGGAGCCATTTATTTTGATACTCTTTGAGTTTAATTTCTCTAAAACAAAATCTAATCCTTTTACCATTCCTTTTTTTAGCTCAATAGGACTAGCTCCCGCAGCTATATTTTTTAAACCTTCTTGAACCATTATTTGAGTCAAGATTGTTGCTGTTGTTGTTCCATCACCAGCACTCTCTTTAGTTTTTGATGCTACTTGTTCTATTAATTTTGCCCCTAAATTAGAGATGGGATTCTCAAGGTTAATTTCTTTCGCAACCGTAGAACCATCTCTTACTATATCTGGAGAACCGAATTTTCTTTCTATTACAACATTCTTTGCCTTTGGACCAAAAGTGACTTTAACAGCATTGGCGACAGTATTTATTCCTTTTTCAAGCGCTTCTCTAGATTCGTGCGAAAAGCTTAATTGTTTTGACATGTTTATTGAAATCTTTAGATCGTTATTCTAATGTCCCATGGAATTATATTTAAGGGTTACTTGATTAAGTGGGGAAAGCCGAATTTCTCTTAAATAGCTATCCAAATTAATTAATTTATGAGTATCTTAGAATTATGGACAAAACAGGTAATCTTATTTTTACTTTAACTGCCACACTTGCAGTTGCAATGACTCTTATATATTTTCCTCTTAGATTTTTTTTGACTTTAACTGCTAGAAGTCGAAGATTAAAACTTCTACAAAAGATTAGAAGATTAAGAGATGAGTTGGTTCAACCATATGAAAGTACATAATTAAATACTCATGCCCCCATCAATACTTATTGTCTGACCTGTTATATAGCTGCCAGCATTACTAGAGACTAAGAATGAAACTAAGTTTGCTATTTGTGAACAACAACCTAGTTTGCCTAATGGTATAGCTTTGATGATCTCTTCGTTGTTTAGTTTTTCAGTCATTTCTGTTTCTATAAAACCTGGAGCTATAGCGTTAACATTTATCCCTCTTGAAGCAAATTCTTTTGCACAGGTTTTTGTAAAGCCAATAACACCTGCTTTAGCGGCAGAATAATTTGCTTGTCCAGGATTTCCAATTATTCCGACAATAGATGAGATATTAATTATCTTGCCGCTTCTTTTTTTTATCATAAATTTTGAGGCATATTTTGTACAAAGAAAAACCCCTTTTAAGTTTGTATTTAGAACGTCATCCCATTGTTCTGATTTCATTCGCATTAAGAGCCCATCTCTTGTTATGCCAGCATTATTTACAAGAATATCTATAGCACCATTTATCTTTATGATTTCTTCAAAAGCTCTACTAACAGATTCTTCTTTTGAAACATCAAATTTTAATTTATGAACTTTGCCTCCAGATTCTTTAATTAGATTTACAACTTCTTCAGCTTTTTCATCAGACGAAGAATAATTTATTATGACTTCTGCTCCTAAATTACTAAGTTCTAAGGCAATTTCCTTACCAATGCCCCTGCTAGCCCCTGTAATTAAAGCAACTTTACCTGTTAAAGATTCTGTATTTGACATTGTGAAATTTTTATAATTTAAAATCGTAGTACTATTTGTGCAAACATATTACTTTTATTTATAATTATCTAGAAAATACAAACTCAAACTATTGTGCATGTACTAATACCCGCCGCAGGCAGTGGTAGCAGAATGAAAGCTGGAAGAAATAAATTACTTATTGAATTAGAAGGGGAATCTCTTATTTTTTGGACTATAAAATCTGTATTATCTGCAAGTTTAGTCAGCTGGGTAGGAATAATTGGGCAGCCCAATGATAAACAAGAATTATTAAAATCAGTAAAAAATTTTTCTAATAAAATTAAATGGATAAATGGTGGAGATACGAGGCAAAAGTCTGTCTTTAATGGTTTAAATTCTCTTCCATCTAAAGCTGAGAAAGTTTTAATTCATGATGGTGCTAGATGCTTAATTGGTCCCGACTTAATAAACAAATGTGCTAGAGAATTAGAACAAAATGATGCAGTTATTCTCGCGACCAAGGTTACCGACACAATAAAGATTGTTGATAATAGAGGTTATATAAAGGAAACGCCAAATAGACAAAATTTATGGGCAGCTCAAACGCCTCAGGGTTTTTTAGTAAAGAGATTAAGAAAAGCTCATGAAATGGCAATTGAGAAAAATTGGACGGTTACAGATGATGCCTCACTATTTGAAATGTTAAATTGGCAAGTAAAAATAATTGAGGGAAATTCTGCAAATATAAAAATTACATCACCACTAGATCTGAAAATAGCAAAACTATTTTTAAAAGATTTTTAATAAGAAGGGATATCAATAATAAGTTTTCCATCGTTCCCATTTAATGTTGCTTCACAACCTAAAGGGATGCATGCATTACCAGATAAATGTCCAATAGGGAGGTCAAAAAGAATAGGAATATCAAATTCTTGAAGCCTCTCAATTATTAATTTTTTGAGTAAGCCGTTCCATTCAGGCGTACACACTTCATCTGAAAAACTTCCGAATCCAATACCTGAAATCTCATTCAATTGGTTTGTCATTCTCAAATAAGTTAACATTCGATCAATTTTATAAATGTCTTCGTTTATGTCCTCAAATATTATTACTTTCCCTTTCAATTCAGGGAAATGATCAGTACCAATTAGAAAAGATGCAATAGTTAGATTGGAAACAACAATTTCTCCTTTTGCGATGCCTTTTTTTAAAGGTAAACCCTTAATATCATCAACATATCCCTCAAAAAGTAAATTTCTTAGTCTTTTTAAACTCCATTCAGGTTCTTTAAAAAGAGTAGTAATCATAGGTCCATGAATCGAGCCAAAAGATCCTTTTGAATATTTTGATAACAACAGTGAACAGGTATCAGAGAATCCAATCATCAACCCATTACCCCAATTTGGATTTTTTTCTAAAAGTCTTGCAGCGCCCCATCCACCTTTAGCGAAAATGATGACTTTCTTATTTTGAGCTTTTTCAAGTTCTTCAAATCTTGTTTGATCATTTCCAGCAAAATACCCAAACTTTCTTGAGAGGATATTATTGTGAACAATTTTCAATCCCCATGTTTTTAAAATATCTATGCCCTTTATAAAATCCTCTTCATTATCTATAAAAGAGCTTGGAGCTAAAATGTGAATCTCATCTCCTTTTTTTAATTTAACTAGCATTCTTTTTATAAGTTATGAGGCGATTATGAATCCCAACAAAATTAAGCCTCCATATATAGCTTGGTTTTTAAAATGATCACCAATTTTTTTAATGGATTGTTTACTTTCAGGAAATATTTTCAAAATATCTTTCTGCATTAAAAATCCTGTTACTAACCAAATTGGCCAAAAAATAAAAGTTAGTTGATTGATGAAAGCACATATTGCAAGAAAACTTGAAGTTAAAAAATAACAAATTTGAATACTTTTTTTTGTATTGGAATCAAGGTTAACTGCGGAACTGTTTACTCCAATTTGAATATCATATTTTTTATCAGCCAAAGCATATACAGTATCAAAACCAAAAGTCCAAAAAATCGTAGCGAACCAGCAAAATAATAAAACAATACTATTGATATTACCTTCGTTCGCAGCCCAAGGTATTACAACTGAGAATCCCCAGCATATTGATAAGATAAATTGCGGATATTTAAACCATCTCTTTGCGGAAGGGTAAATTAAAATTAAAGGTAAAGCAAAAAAAGCAAGTGAAAGAGAAAGTAGTCTTCCATTCTCTGGAAGCGACAAAGTTAAAAAGAAACTACATATAATCAAAAATATGAGTATTAAGTATGCTGTTTTAATACTGATTTTATTTGCAGCAAGAGGTCTGTTTTTGGTCCTTAAGACTTTTTGATCTATTCTTTTATCCCAAATATCATTAGCAACACAACCTAAGCCACTAACTAATAATCCACCGATTATTATTTTCAACAACATGTAAATACTTGGATTTGATTCGGGCGTAAGATATAAGCTCCATCCAGCAGGAATAAGTAGAATTAGTCTACCTGTAGGCTTATTCCACCTTAATAATTCAAAAAGGATATTTATTTTAGAATTTAGGTCTTTCTTTATCACAGTATCTTTATTTCATAACTTTAAATAATCTAACTAGAAATTAGGCAAATCTATAATTTAATAATCAAACTTAAGTATATTAATTACGGTATTTAGAATCTCTATTTTTTAGAGAATAAAAATGATACAGAAAAAAAAATTAAGCAATCTGCAAGAAAAAGATATTTCTGTAGCCTCAATTGATATTGGGACTAACTCCACTCATCTCTTAATCGCTGACATTAATTCAGATCTCAAATCCTTTTCAATAAAATTTACTGATAAATCTACAACACGTCTAGGGGAGAGAGATGAAGAGGGAAATCTTACTGAGGAATCAATTCAAAGAGTTTTAAAGACCCTAAAGCGTTTTAAAGAGTACTGCAAAAGTAATGGTGTTAATCAAATAGTAACTGCTGCAACGAGTGCTGTTAGGGAGGCTCCAAATGGTCGAGACTTTTTAAATAGGGTTCAAAGTGATGTAGATATTCAAATAGAACTTATAAGCGGATCTGAAGAGGCTAGATTAATTTATCTTGGTGTTTTGTCTGGGATGGTTTTGGAAGATAAGTCTTACGTAATTATTGATATAGGTGGAGGTTCTACAGAATTAATACTTGCAGATCAAAAAGACGCGATAGCTCTTACAAGTTCTAGAGTTGGAGCTGTTAGGCTCAAAAATGATTTTTTTATTGATAGTGAACCTATCAATAGAGAAAGATCTGAATTTTTGAGAACTTTTATTCAAGGCTCCTTAGAACCATCGATTGAAAAAATTAAAAGGAGATTACAAAGAGGAAAGGCGGTCTCAATGATTGCTACAAGTGGAACTGCAATCTCACTAGGAAATTTAATTTTATCTGACCTTGGGCAGCTAAAACAAAAGATGCATGGTTATAAATTTAAAAAAGAAAATTTAGAGATTGTCTTGGAAAAATTAATTAAGATGCCAACTTCTGAAATAAAGAAAATCCCTTCACTCAGTGAAAGAAGATCAGAAATAATAATACCAGGTGCATTAATTCTAAAAACCTCAATGGAGATGTTGAATTTTAATCAGTTGACAATAAGTGAAAGGGCCCTAAGGGAAGGATTAGTAGTTGATTGGATGCTTCGCCAAGGAATAATAAAAAATGAGTTTAATATTCAAAGTAATATTAGGAAAACTACCATAGTTCATCAGGCTAGAAAGTTTGGCGTTAATAAAGAAAGATCTGAGAAAGTTACTAATATCGCATTTCAAATCTATGATCAAACTAAAAATATTTTTCATGGCGATACTGATTCAAAAGCAAAAGATCTCCTTTGGGCAGCCTGTAACCTTTATGATTGTGGGAAATATGTAAATATAAGTTCTTATCATAAACATTCTTGGTATTTAATTAAAAACTGCGAATTATTGGGATATTCTCAATCCGAGACAAATAGTATTGCTTCAATAGTTAGATATCACAGAAAGACTTTACCAAAAAAAAGACATGAATCTTGGCAAAGTTTAATCTCAAAAGAAGATAAAACATTAGTACTTGAAATGTCCTTAATTTTAAGATTAGCGGCCTCTCTAGATCAAAGACCTGAAAATGTATTATCTTCGATAAAAATTAAATTACTAAATAATATTATTGCAATTGAACTAATACCTTTAAAATCAAATCAAGATCTTCTTCTCGAAAAATGGAGCTTAGAGTTATGTAGTAAGGAGGTTAAAGAATTAAAAAATTTAGAGTTGAAAGTTGTTTAATTTTTATTTATAAGTTCTTCTTTAGGAACTTGATTTTGGAATGATTCTGAAAAAATATTAAAAATCAAAGATGAAGCTAGTAGGCCTAATATTCCTGAAATTAAAATAAAGATAATAACCTTCATAGAATTCTGATTCTTAAAGTTTCGGTCATTTTTCGCTTTTATTGAGACTTCTTGAACAATTTCTTCGATGTTTACTTCTTCCCGCTCAGTTTTGAATTCGCTCATTATAAAATCTGTATCAACTTTCAGCTTTTCAGAAATCCTACGAACCATTGCTTTTATAAAAACTTTTTCCGGTAAATGATCTTCATTACCCTCCTCTATTGCCTGAAGTTGGTGAGATCCAATTTTCAAATCAGAGGCTAATTCTTCAATGGATTTATTTCTGCTTACTCTTGCTTCTTTAATGAAATTGCCAATTCTTTTTAAAGATGAATTATTTTTTGGATGGTTGTCTGAATTATTAGATTTTATTTCGTCCAAAGCAATTAATTTTTCCCCAATTATAGTGTTATATATTTATCTATCAACTTTATTCGATTATTTGCCCCTAAAGAGATGCTTGTAAGATGGATTATAAAGATTTGACCTATTTGCAATAGTATTAATTGCAGGACTAACAATATAAATAGTGGTTCTAATAAGTTCTTTCTCAAGAGTAAATTTTTCCATATCCTTCAATTCAATTAAAGAGGTCCAACCATCATCCCAAGATACTCTATAACCAACAATTACTTTAGTTTCTGGAGGGTAAAATTCTAATAATGTTTTTTGAGAACTTTTTATGTGTCGAGCACTCAAATAAAGACATAAAGAGGATTTGTGCTTGGCAAGATCTTTAAGTGATTCTTTTTCAGGCATGCCAGTTCGGCCTCCTGCTCTAGTCAAAATTATAGTTTGAGTTATTTCTGGAATTGTAAGCTCGGCCTGATGATAGGCGGCAGCGACCTGAAAAGCACTAACCCCAGGTATTACTTCAGTCTCGATATCTTTTTGTCTTAATATTTCTAGTTGTTCTTTAACTGCACCATACAGGCATGGATCTCCATCATGCAATCTAATAACAGTTTTACCTTCATTAAATCTTTCTATCATTATTGAAGTGATTTTTTCTAGAGTAAGCGCACTGGTTTTTATTTTTTCAGCACCTTCGAGTGAAAAATTTATAATTTTCTCAGGAATTAAAGAATCAGCCCAAAATATAACGTCTGCAGATTCTATTTTTTTTAACGCTTTGATTGTTAATAAATCAGGATCGCCCGGACCAACTCCAATAAAAGAGATCTTTCTATCCATTAGTTCTTGTTTTGTTTTTATATGATTTTAATTTTAAAAAAAATATTCCAATTAATCCAGAGGAAAATAAAAAAATACTAATAAACTGGGCCATGCGTAGTCCTCCATCACAAAAGGGTGGAATTCCCCCAATACATAAAGGATCAATTCTTAAACCTTCAATCCAGAATCTTCCAAAACTATAGCCAATTAAATAAAGACAACTAATAAAGCCAGGCCTTACTGAGTTTTTATTGTTCTGTTGGTAAAAAATAGTAATCAATAATATAAAAATTAAAAAATTCCATAATGATTCATAGATAAATGTTGGATGGAAAAACTGGTAATTTATAAATTCTATTGGCCTATTTTGTATGGGTATAAATAACTTCCAAGGTAAATCTGTAGGTATTCCAAAAGCTTCGTTATTGAAGAAATTCCCCCATCTGCCAATAGATTGGCCAAGAATAATAGATGGAATTAATATATCCATAAAGGTCTTTAAATGAATATTTTTAGATTTGCAAAAAACTAAAATACATAAAAATCCTCCAATTAAGCCTCCATGGATTGCTATGCCGCCTTGCCAAATCGCAAGAAAAGAGGGAATTTGAATTACATTATTAAAAAGGTCAAGAGATGTAAAAAAGTTATTACCACTATATTGTCTCCATTCGAAAATTACATAGTACGCTCTAGCTCCAATGATTGAAGATATTATTAAGGAGGGTAAAATATCACTTATATATTGAGGATTAATATTTCTTGATTTTGCAAGCTTTTTAGAAATAAAAAGTCCTATTAATACTGATATGGAAATTAGAAGACCATACCACCTTATAGTTAGAAAACCTAAATTTAAAAATGTGTCTCCAGGGGATTGAATAAAAGCTTGATATGTAAGCATTTAAAGGTTAATTAAACACCCTCAGCAGCTTGTACTTTTTCAACCTGCTTCTTCTTGAGTACTAACAGTATTTGAGTTAGGCCTACACCTATAAAAAATGCAATTAATCCTATTATTCTATAAGGGCTTTGTAGCACTACTTCAGCATCTAGTTGTCCAAAACCTCCTACATTAGGATCATTAGTGAGAGGATCTCCTGCACTTATTTGGTCTTGTTCTTTCACAATAAGTTCAGGACCAACGGGAACATCCTCGGTAAATATTTCCCCGTTCTCATTCTCAATATTAATTTGATAACTACCATCTTCAATAGTTTCTATTGAATTGATTATACCTGAAGAAGTAGAAGTGAATATTACATTATTACTCTTGTCACCAGTCGGATAAACTTGCCCTCTACCTCTATTCCCTCCTATATGCAACGAGTACTTTCCATAGTGATACTCTTTATTAGTAGCTGGATTAGGAGAAAGGACTGGAAAAACGATTTCTTTATTAGTATCTCCTGGTAATGGCCCTACAAGAATTATATTGTCTTTTTCTTCGCTGTAATTAGTAAAGTAAACTCCCTCGGTTTCTTCTTTTATTTCATCAGTCCACCTTTCTTGAGGAGCTAATTTAAAGCCATCAGGAAGCATAACTACAGCCCCAACTTGTAAAGGAACCTCTGATCCGTCAGCACCTATTTCCTTTATGTCATCTTTATATGGGATTTTGACTACAGCTTTGAAAACACTATCAGCTCCAACAGATTGAGGGACCTCTGCAATAGTTGGCATTTGTGCTAGATGGCAATTTGCGCAGACTATTTTTCCTGTTGCTTCTCTGGGAGATTCGTAATTTTGCTGCGCCCAAAATGGATAAGCAAAAGAGGATCTTGGGAAAATTACAATACTGGAAATCAAAAGTAGTGTGCAGAGAAAGAAAGTTGTTTTTTTCATAATTTGTTTTTTAAATTTAATCATTCTCTTAGGCCCACCAAGGATTTTCATTAGTTCTAAAATCTGTCTCTGACCACTGTTTTACAAGTACAGCATCATCATCTACATCAACATGCGCCAAGGCCAAAGATAAAGGGGCTGGTCCTCTTACTACTTTCCCATTTGTGTCATATTGACTTCCATGACAAGGACATATGAATTTATTCGCACCGCTATCCCAGGGAACAACGCATCCTAAATGGGTACAAATAGCATTAAGTCCGAATTCTCCTATATCTCCTTCACTATTAACAATTAAGTAAGTTGGATCTCCTTTGAGACCTTGCACTAAACTTCTATCTCCTGCTTGATGACTTGCTAGCCAACCGGTCTTTGTTACTGGATTACCTAATTCATCTTTTGCAGAAGTTCCGCCGCCTCCGCCGCCAGCTCTTAGTGGCATAAAATAATTTGCTACAGGATATAAAGCTCCTAATGCGACACCAGTTGCTGTTCCAAATGTAAGAAGATTCATAAATTGCCTTCGACCCATGGATGGGACGTCATTGGAACTTAATTGAGTCATTCGATACTTGACACTGTTATT